>DATNDM010000284.1:0-5195 GCA_035553235.1 Pyrinomonadaceae bacterium
CTACGATGAAATAAGCAATCATCCACACCGCCGCATACGCGAAGAATGCGAGGGCCCACAGAAGGTAGAACCGGGGCAGTCGCCAACGGCCTACGACGACGAGTGATCCAAACACCGCACCGCTAAGCAATATGAAGAGTACGATCCACGTAATGTACGAGCCGAACAATCCGAGATTGTGGTACATCCAGCGCTCGGCGAATGCGACCGTGGCAAATACACAGAGACTGACAACAGCGAAACCAATCGCACCGGTGACGATCGACTTCGCAAGCGAGGGAAGGGGTTTTGATTGGTCCATCATGATCTGGAACCTCAATTCACGTCATATTGGCCTTGCACAAAAAGTACCGATTTATTGATTTCTCTGCGCCACCTCTGCGTTCTCTGCGTCTCTGCGGTGAGTTAGTGCTGTGAATTAGTTAACCGCAGAGACCAGAGAACGCAGAGCAGAGTAGAGCGATGTCGCGAGTTTTGTGCAAAGCCCATCATATTCGTATGCAGATGCATGCTCAGGCTGTAAAATCTCGTCGATCTGCCAAGATTATTCAAGTCAAAACGGAACATGACCAAATACACCTCCGCCATCCTCGGTCTCGCATTATTGATGGTTATTGCGCTCATCGTCGTCGCCAACGAAGCGCCGCCGCCTGTGCAACAAGATTGGACTGAGCCCTTTCCTGCATTCCGAATCGCAGGCGATCTCTACTACGTCGGCAGCAAGGGACTGGCGAGTTATCTAATCACGACGCCCGAAGGTCACATTCTTATCAACAGCAATCTGGAAGCAAACGTGCCGATGATTCGGACGAGCGTCGAGTCGTTAGGATTCAAGTTCACTGACATTAAGATTCTTCTGATCAGTCACGCTCACTACGATCACTGTGCCGGGAGCGCGATGATCAAGCAACTCACTGGCGCGAAGTACATGGTGATGGATGGCGACGTCGATGTGGTCCAATCGGGTGGCAAAACTGATTTTCAGTATGGCAACGATCCGACGGCTCAATATCCGCCGGCGCAAGTCGATCGTGTGTTGCACGATGGTGACGAAGTGAAACTCGGCAAGGCTGTTCTCAAGGCGCATCTGACGCCGGGGCACACAAAAGGCTGCACGACGTGGACCATGAAGGTGAATGACGGTTCGAAGCTGCGCAATGTCGTGATAATTGGTAGTCCGAATGTGAATCCTGGATACCAGCTCGTCGAGAGTAAGGTCTATCCACGCATCTTCGAAGACTTTCAGAAAACGTTTCGCGTGTTGAATTCTTTGCCGGTCGACTACTTCCTCGGCGCACACGGCAGTTATTTCAATCTGGAAACAAAATATCCGCGGCTGAAAGCAGGCCAATCGAGAGCTTTGATCGATCCCGTGGGCTACAAGCGGTATGTGCGCGAGAGAGACACGGCGTTTCAATTGGAATTCAAAAAGCAGATGGAGATCAAAAGGATCGGTCCAAAGCCGTAGCCAGAAAAGCACAAAACCGCAAAAGAGATCTCTTTGGTGGTTTTGTGCTTTTTGTGGAGCAGGGCGCGGTTGCTGGTGAACCTGTGGATACTCACGGTGGCTACTAGATCCGGATTCTGAAGACGCCGAGGTTACTCTGTTGGCCATGTACCGTGATCCGGACGCTGCAATTGCCGACCGGCAGGTTGTCGGGTAGCTGGAAGTTGATTTGGAAGAATGGGAAGTTCGGCACTGGCCGCGCCTGTTCAGCCGGTATGTCGTAGGTCTTGTTGTTGCTATCGATCAAATTGACAACCACCGCTGCACTCGTGTCACCCGCAGTCAACGGAAGCGTCGACGCGAAGATCATGACTCTTCGATTCGTGTTCCCGCCAAGAAGCGGACCCAGCACGTTCGTAACCGGAAACGGATCCCTTATCAACGACAATGCATCGAACACGGCTACTTGATCCGGGGTGTTCCCTGACTCTTCTGTAACCAGTTGGATCGGGAACGGTGTCGGAGTCGGAGTCGGAGTCGGCGTTGGTGTGGGCGTCGGCGAGGGCGCTCCGGCAATCGTGAAATTCGCCGTCTGGTCCAATGTAAAATTCGAAAACGTTATCGCCGAAGGAACGAATTGAAAGTTCGTCTTAGACGCGCTCAACGTGTAATCACGCCCGCGCGCGAGTTTCAAAATCGTGTAGTTGCCGTTTTGATCCGTCAACGTGGTGGTGACGATATTCTGCTGTAACCCAACAGTGATCATCGCACTCGGAATTCCAACGCCATTCGCATCCGTAACTCGACCGCTGATGTTGGCTGTTTCAGACGGCCTTAGCTGCAACTCCCAGATGCCACGTCCGTAAGTCGCTGCACGTAACATCGAGCCATCTTTCGAGATTCTCAGATCTTCAACATAAATGCTGGGCAGCCCCGAACCGAGCGGCGCCCAGTTTTGTCCTCGATCCGATGTTTTGAAAACTGCCTGCTCAGTTCCACAATAAAGCGTGTTTGTATCCAGAGGATCGATCCGGATCGTAAGAACATTCGAGAGGGTCGTTGGCAATCCGTTGTCGCGCGGCGTCCATGTGTTCCCTCCGTCAGTACTCATCAACACAGCATCGCATGATGAACAAGCAAGCGACGCAACGTAAACGATATTCGCATCGATGGCATCGATTTCCACGCCATTGATTTTTTTACCGGAAGATTTTTTGGACCACGTGATGCCGCCGTCGTTAGACCTGAATAGCTCGAACTGACTCCAGGCCATCAGGACGTTACTGTTACTTTTCGCGACCGTGACATTGTCGAGCTCGTCGAGAGTTGAACCGTCACTGACTGCATTTGGTAAGGCCGTCCACGAATCGCCGTTGTCCGTTGTCTTCCAGACGTGACGTTGCGAGATCGTGTACAGAGTTGCAGGCTGATTCGGGTCCATTACCAGACGCGTTGCGAAAGGTCTGCCTTCGCCCACCGGGAATGCAGGCGAGATGAGCTCTGACTCAGGAAAGGAAAAGATGTTTGGGTTAACACCAAACGCTTTCGTTCTGCGAATATGCCCGGTCTGGCAAGTCGCAAACGCGAGTGAAGGATTTTGCGGATTGACGAGCGAGTCGAAGCCGTCGCAGAACGGCATCAGAAACAACTCTGTGCCGCCGGCCGGAGGTCGCCAATCAGTGCCATTGTCCTGCGAACCGGCGAGGAAGCTGTTTGCGAGTATGGGGTGATTGGACATCACGTAGTACTCGCGCACCGACAGTCCCTGATTGTGAGCAGCGGCGGAATTTCCCTGCGCGCTGTAAACGCCGCCGTCATTCGCTATCCAGAGCGTTGACCCTTGATACTGTTGGTCGGTCCAATCGGAATGCACCGGGAAGCAATTGAAATTTTCGCAAAACGGCTGCGACCATGTTTGACCACCATCGACCGAGCGCCGGTACGTCACGCCACCAACTGTGATCTCGTTGGCGTTAGCAGGAGAAACGATGACGGTATTATCGTGCCACGCCTGACCTCCCAACAGATGACTGGTGGTGGAGTCGAGTGAAAATCCGACCACGTCCTGCCATGTTTCACCAGCGTCACTAGATTTGAAGAGATGTGACAGAATGGTGCCGCCGCCGCGCACGGCCGTAAGTGCGTAAACGACGTGTGGATTTGAAGGAGTGATGGCGATCGATATCGGATCGGGAACAGCGGGCAGACCCGTCATCTTCTCGCTAAAACTCACGCCGCCGTCAGTTGACTTCAACAGTCGCGCACCGTCAGCAGTAATTGCAGCCGCATAGAGCACGAGCGGGTTGGTTGGATCTCGCTTCAGATCGTTTACCTGAATGTAGGGGTTGGCGGGAATGCAATGTGCCCACGTGTTGCCGCCGTCGATAGATCTGATCGCGCCACCATCGACGGCGGCGACAAGTTCGAGTGGATTAGTAGGATGAACAGAGATGCGCCAAAACCGGAACGCGATTACTTCCGATGGGAATTGCCACGTTTCACCGCCGTCGGTGGACTTCAGTAAACCGAATCCGCTCGAGTGTTCTGAGCCGGTGCCAACATAAACGATGTTGGGAGCCGAAGGCGCCAACGCGATCGCGCCGACGTTGAGGTTGTTGATTGCATCAGTGAGGTTGCGCCACGTCTCGCCGCCGTCGGTTGTCTTCCAGACGCCACCACTGTTCGCTCCGATATAAACTGTGCCGGTAGTTGTCGGATGTACGGCTATCGAAGTTATGCGACCTGCTCCATTTGATGGTCCAGCCGACACCCACGTGGTCGACGCTGCCATTTGACGCGCGCCAGGACGTTTCCTGATTGCCTCTCTCGAGTCGTATTCCTCACGTACGATCTGCAAGCGCAATTTGGGATCTACCTGGGCATGACGCCGCTTAAACCATTCGATCCGCTCACGAACTACATCTCCTTCGTCTTCGATTTCGGTGTTGCGCTGACTTGAGGTTCGCGGCGTAAGGTAGACTGACAGCAAGACTGCAAAAATCACAGTAAAGCTCAGCAAAATAGCGTTTTTGACCATAAGTTCCGAGTAGATTTTTGCGAATACCGCTGCGCAGGACGAACCCGAAGTGCGCCTAGCGTACCGGGGAATCGTGTTGCGTGCAAGGGTTATGGACCCAAAAGCAGCCCATCAGGGTCACAGATGATTCAGGTGACTTATGTGCCTTTTTGTGGCAGATAAAATAATCGGTACAATCACTGCGCGATGCCCCATTACATTGATTTAGATACCTGGCCGCGACGGGCGGTCTTTGAGTTTTATCTCCCCTTCGACAAGCCCTACTTCAACGTCTGCACGCAGCTCGATGTCACCAGCTTGTTACAACAAATAAAGAAGGGCACGAGTGTTTGGTTGACTTACCACTACCTCGCACTGCGGGCGGCGAATGAGATCGAACCGTTCCGCTATCGCCTGCGACAGGGCAAGGTGCTGGTCCATGACGTCATCAACGGCGGGACCACGTTCATGCTGCCGAACGAAACGTTCACGCTTGTCTATTTCGATTACGCCGAGAGCTTCGCGACGTTTATGCAGGGCGCAACGCAGGCTGTCGACGACATCAGAAAAGGCGACTGGGCCTTTCGGCCACGACACGAAGACGACGCACGCATCCATTGCACGACGCTTCCATGGATCGCGTTCACAAGCTTTTCACACGCACGCCGCTGGGGACGCGAAGACTCAGTTCCAAAGATCTCGTTCGGCAAGTTCATCAAGAATGGTGATCGC
>DATNDM010000285.1:0-3315 GCA_035553235.1 Pyrinomonadaceae bacterium
CGATCGTTCTCAACCTGCCTGTGTTCCTGATCGAGGTGCTCGCGATCGGCAGAACTTTGGCGCCCGCACAAGCGTTAGCATGCAGCGGCGCATTTCTCCTGATGGGCACAGTCTTCGGACTCGGATTCGTTTGGAATTATCAGGACGCAGGGCTATAAACAGAGTATGGCACTCCCCGCTTCGGTTCGAGAGGAACCGATCAAAGCTCAAATGGCTCTTAATGAGCCGCCGGTGATCGACCTTCACGGTCTGAGCGTCTCTTTCGGCAACCGGCCAATCCTGAAAAACCTGCGCGGCGACCTGCGTGGTAAAGCCATCGGTCTGCTTGGTCCAAACGGCGCGGGCAAGACAACGCTGATTCACACGCTGCTTGGTTTTCACGCACCGTCCGCGGGCACCGCACAGATCTTCGGCATGGACATCACTGATCAAACGAAACAGATTCGATCGTTGATTGGTTACATGCCCGAGCGCGATTCATTCATCGCGAAGATGAACGCCGTCCACTTCGTGCGGTTGATGGGCGAACTGTCCGGACTGCCTTCAGAAGCCGCGCTCGAGCGCGCCCACGAGGCGCTCTTCTATGTCGGCCTCGGCGAGGCACGTTATCGACGTCTGGAAACGTACTCGCTGGGCATGAAGCAACTCGCCAAGCTCGCGCAGGCCATCGTTCATGGACCACGCTTGATTTTTCTCGACGAGCCGACGAACGGACTCGATCCGCCGGCACGCCTGCGCATGATCAAGTTGATACGCGAGATTCGCGACAGCGGACACGCGCACATCGTCCTGTCGTCGCACCTGCTGCTCGACGTCGAAGAGTGTTGCGACGAGATCCTGATTTTGAAAGACGGTCAGATCGCCGTCTACTGCAATCTCGAAGAAGAACGTAAATCGAATCGCAAGTTCCTGATGCTCGAGACGCGCGGCGATCAGGAGAAGTTTATCAACGCGATTCAGACGCTCGGCTGTGAGTATGCGGTCTCAGGTCATCGCTTGAAGATCGTTTTGCAGGAGGGCATCGAGGTGCGCGACCTTTATCGTCTCGCCGAAGAACAGCAGGTACAGCTCAGGCGCTTGAGTTACAAGCGCGACTCGCTCGAAGACATCTTTTTGAAGGCAATGGAGAACGGCTATGGCGGTTTATGAACAGACTTATAAGCCGTACAAAGGCAAGCTGACGCCCGAGTGGAGCCGCTTTCTGATCATCCCGCGGAACACGTTGCGAGGCGTCTTCAACTCGAAGCTGTTCACCGCGTTTTACGTCATTTGTTTCCTCCCGTCCTTAATCGAGGCGGTGTTGATTTATTTGCATCACAACGTCACTGCCCTTGCGATCATGAATCTGAACGCGCGGCAGTTGATACCCATCGACGGTTCATTTTTCCAGACGTTTGTCGTGGTTCAGGGAGCGTTCGCATTCGTCGTAGCGATCCTCGTTGGGCCACCGCTTGTCTCTCGCGATCTGCGAAACAACGCCCTCCCGCTTTATCTCTGCCGCCCGTTCTCACGCACTGAGTACGTGATGGGGAAGATGTCGGTATTGTTGATTCTGCTGTCGTGGATCACATGGGTGCCACAATTGTTGATGTTTCTGTTTCAGTCTTACCTGGAAGGCTTTGCGTGGCTGAGAAGCAATCTGTGGATTGCGAGCGCCATCATCATCGGCGGCTTTGTTTGGATCTTGCTGCTGGCTTTGCTTTCGCAGACTATCTCAGCCCTCGTGAAGTGGCGCATTGTAGCGAGTGGCGTAATGCTGGGGATAGTGTTTATCCCGTCTGCGTTTGCCGGGATTGTCAATTTGCTTTTCCAAACGCGCTGGGCAAACATCATCAGCTTGTCCGCACTCATGTGGAACATAACAGCTGGTCTGTTTGGTACTTTCGATCGCGTTAGCGGCCGGATTCAGATCAGCGACTTCAATGATACCGTCAGGGAAGTACTGCTGTATGAGCCGCCGCTGTGGGCCTCCTGGGCAGCGCTTTTCATCTTTTGTGCGGTCTGTTTGGCGATCCTGCATTGGAAGGTTAAAGCTTACGAGGTAGTTCGCTAACACGGACATGACTTCCACCGACCAACTCATCATCTTCGATAATGTCTCCAAGTTTTACGGCGAGATACTGGGAGTGAATCGTGTCAACCTCCAGATCGCGCCCGGCATCACGAGTCTCGTGGGACCGAACGGAGCAGGGAAGTCGACGTTGATGAACTTGATGACGGGACTGCTGCGACCGACGCGCGGCTCGATCAGCCTTTTGGGTATCCCGACGGATGAGCCGGAAAGATTATTTCGCAAAGTCGGTTACTGCACGCAGTTTGACTCGTTCCCGAGAGGGGTGACTGGTCGCGAGTTTATTAACTCGTTTTTGCTGGTCCATGGCTACGAGCGCAAGCAGGCAAACGAGCTGAGCGAGCTAGCAATTGAACGCGTCAATCTCGTTGACGCCGCGGATCGCAAAGTAGCCGGTTACAGCAAGGGAATGCGACAACGCATTCGCCTCGCGCAGTCTATCGCGCACCAGCCCGCAATCCTGATTCTCGACGAGCCGCTCAACGGGCTCGATCCGATGGCGCGCGCCGAAACAATGGCCCTCTTTCGCAAACTCGCTTCCGAAGGTCTGCATCTGATCATCTCGTCGCACATCCTGCATGAGGTTGACATGATGTCAGACCGCGTCGTGTTGCTGAACAACGGTTACATCGTCGCTGAAGGCAACATTCACGGCGTGCGCGACGAGATGGAAGAGCATCCGATGCAGATCCTGATTCGTTGTGATCAGCCGGCGAAACTCGCCGCGTATGTTTTTGCGCAGAATCACGTCGTGGAAGCGCGCTTACACGACGATCGTCGAGGTTTGTTTGTGAAGACGCGCGATGCGGATCGGTTCTACCTGTTGTTGAATCATGCTGTGGCTGAAGGCCAGGTGAACGTGGAGTCAGTCGCGCCGGTTGATGACGATCTCAGCGCGGTTTACCAGTACCTGATCGGGACCACGGGCGGCAGCGCATAGGAGTTAACTGAATGAGTTCTGCGGTTGAGGCAGCTCAAACCACATCCGAACCGATGGCGTCGAGTTGGGGACTTTGGCTCCGCCAGATCGGCGCCATCTTTCGCCTCGAGATCGAGAAAAACTTTCTCAGCCGTCGCTCGATATTGATCTATCTGATTGCGTTCTCGCCGCTCTTTCCGCTCGCGCTTTTCGCGCTGTTCACGCCACCGGGAAACGAGTGGCGAGATTTCAACAATTACAGCTTCGTCTACTCGGTCATTTACAACGTTCTGATTCTGCGAACGCTCATCTTCTTCGGTTCGGC
>DATNDM010000286.1:0-3195 GCA_035553235.1 Pyrinomonadaceae bacterium
GTCATCAGTCTTTGCACGGTGAATGGCGCGCTCGAGTTTGTTGCGGTCAGTGGTGAATTCGCTGAGTACCTTGATGTTGTCGTTGAATGAGACCACCATCACTCTGTCGTCGCTGCGAAGTTTGTTGACGAAACTGATGGCGGCGTCCTGAATGTCTTCAAGGCGAAATTGGGTGGACGGGCTCGTATCGAGCATCAACACGACCGAGAACGGCTTATCAACTGACTGAAAGAACGCGACCTCCTGCTCGACTCCGTCTTCCCAAATGCGAAAGTCTTCTTTCTGGAGGTTCGGAACGTAGCGGCCGTCGCGGTCCATCACGCTCACGGGAATCGTGACGAGCGTCGTGTCCACCTTGATCACGTCACCGGCATCGACTTCTTCAGGTCCGGTCGGCGCTTGTTCCGCAGGTTTTTCTGGTGGGCGATTGTTTGGATTGTTCGCACCACCCAGCACGGGCGGCCTCGCGGGGGCGGGCGCCGGCGAAGTCGATTGCTGCACGTTGGTCGAATCACCGACACGTCGCGGGCGTCCCTGGCCAAAGCCGATAAGAGTGGACGTCGAGAGGAGGCAGAGGAGCGATACGAAGACGAAGAACTTTTTCATAATAAGCTCCGGCTAGTCCGGGCGCGCCGGACCCACTTTGATGCCATAGGGCAGCAATGGATGCTCGCGGTCTTGTGACAAATTCACAGGGAAGAGAAAACCGGGGGGTTGAGAAAGAATAGCCCCTAACGGCGAGATAGGGCAAGGGGTTTATCCACAGATTACGCAGCTTACGCAGACAATTATATGTGTGTGTAGTGTGCGCGCTCTCGTTAGTCTTCCGAGGTGTTATTCACTGCGGTCGACAGCGCGTTCCAGATTAACGGCAGGGTTGCCCACGCCTGGCCGCGGTGCTGGGGCCGGAAGCCAAACAGCACGACACGTCCCTTGCCCACCCCAACCTCAGCAAGCGCTATCTGCCCGCGCAACTTGTCTTCGCCCAGCAGCCAACCACTCAGCAGCACATTGTCTTTCGCATAGCGCGCAATCACACGCACGTTTGCGTCACTGGTTGCTGCAAACGCGGAGCTGTTGATGAAGTATGCCGGCAGGGTTGCGGGCAGCATCGACGCGATCGGGTGCTTGTTATCGACATCGAGCGCGACGATCGATCCCGGGCAGTAAAACTCCGACGACCTGACACCGTCCAGCGTGTTCTTCAACGGCAGATTGAACTCCTTGATCGCCATGTCACAGGCGTTGTCAAAACAGATCAGCATGCCGCCGTTCGTCACAAACTCTTTCAGGTTCTTCACTCCGGTTTCCGTGATGCCGCCTGTGTACTCCTGCGGCAACGTTCCCGGTGCATTTCCGTTGACGATCTGCGTGGCGGGCTGTGACGTGAAGATCAGCGCGTCGAACTTCGAGTTGAGCGCGCCCTGTCGCACATCGACATCGTGCACAGAAGTGTAAGGCACATTGAAGGTGTCGAAGATGTAACGCGTCCAACCTTCGTCCATGTTGCTGGTGGCGCCTTTGTAGATACCCACGCGAACCGGTTGCTTCACCGGGTTTTTGATCGGCGACTCATCACCTTTCTGCAACGCGAGCGCCAGATCCGCTCGGACCTCGTTTACGTCTTTCAGCAACGTCAACTTGCGTTCGTTGCCCTGTTCTTTAATCGCGATTACAGCGGGCGCTTCCACGCCCATTTGCAACGGTAGCGTCCAACCGGCCACGTCGTAGGGACGCTCCGCCTCGCCGAGCGCTGTCAGTCTGTTTGGATAAATTTGTGGCTCGAACAGTGCGAGGATGTTACTTCGTTGCGGTTGGGCCAAAAAGATGATGTAACTACCGAGAGGTACCTCCTGCATCGCAGGCGAAGTCAGCAGGGGCAATCTTCGATAATTGCCCAGCTTCTCGGCGCTGGGATTTGTTCTTCGCAGGACCGGTGTCGCTAAAACCGCGTGCAGCTCTCGATCGAGCCGATAAACTTCCACGCCCTGATCGATCAAAGTGCCGATCAGCTTCGCGACCGCTTCATCGCGCGCTTGTCCCGCCGGAATCAAGTAGGCTTGCGGCTCGCCCTTACCGGCGGCTTCAACGTTCGCGCGGCCGAGTTCGTAGAAGTTGCGCAGGTACTCGCCGCGAAACTTCGAAGCCATTTCGAGAATCGAGCGCGAGGAGATTAGCTCCATCGACATGATGTCGCGCGGACGCCATTCTCCAGCGGGCCACGGATCCGGAAAGTTCGTGGTCGATTCGGTCGCGTTGCGCATGCCGCGCGTGCTGGAGCGCGCGAGTTGTTCGGTTGTCACGGTGGCCGGCGACATCAGACGAGCACTCGCAGCTTCGGAAAGAATGCCGATCGAGTTGTGAAAATACGGTGCAGTGCGGAATCCGCCGTGCCACCACGTATCGTAAAGTGCGTTCGTCAGCACGCCCTTGAAACCCGCGGCTTGCAGGTCGGCGGCGACCTTGTGACCAATGAGTCCGACTTGTCTGAGTAACAACGGCGAGATGTTCGGATTCGGCGGATCGTAGAAAGGCGGAATGAAGAAACGCGAGCCGTTCGAGCCTTGCTGGTGCACGTCGTAAACGATTTGTGGAAACCAGTCGTGCCAGAGCAGACGCGTGATCAGTTGCGTCTCTTTCAGATTGAGCATGAACCAGTCCCGATTATCGTCGTGGCCGGCGTAGTGATGATAGAGCTCAGGTGGTTCTCGGCCTTCGTACGGCGTGTTCAGCGTTTTGCGATACCAGTTAGCGACGATGTCGACGCCGTCCGGATTTGGCGACGGAATCAACAGCAGAATCGTGTTTTGAAGAATCTCGCGTGTTTCGGCATCCTGAGCGGTCGCGAGTTCGTACGCGAGCTGCATCGACATCTGCGATGCGACGATCTCGGTGGAATGAATCGAGCATGAAATCGCGACGACGACTTTGCCGTTTGCGAGTAGGCGGTCGCGCTGAAGGTTCTGAGTTATCTTGCGTGGATCGGCGAGCTGTTGCTGGATCTCTTTGTATTTTGCGAGCGCCAGTATATTCTCACGCGCACTAATGAAAGCCACGATCACGGGTCGCTTCAGAGTCGATTGGCCCAGCGTCTGTACGAGGACGCGATCAGATGCGCGGTCGAGTCGTTCGAAGTAGTCTGTAATTTGCGACCAGCCGGCAACGGTCCGATCGTCGCCCGGCGTGAAGCCGAGC
>DATNDM010000287.1:0-5634 GCA_035553235.1 Pyrinomonadaceae bacterium
AACGGCCTAATGCGCGAGCGCGCCTTCGTCTCTTCTGCTTTCCGTACGCCGGAGGCGGGCCGGCAATCTACCGGCTTTGGCCGCAGAACCTGCCCGCCGATGTCGAGATCTGTGTGGCCCAACTGCCGGGCCGCGGTACGCGGATGAGGGAGCAGCCGTTCACGAATCTTGACGCGCTGGTGCAAGCGGCCACTGAGGCGATCAAGCCGTTACTCGACAAGCCTTTCGCTCTGTTCGGTCACAGTATGGGCGCGATGATTAGTTTCGAACTGGCGCGGCGGCTGCGCGAGCAGGGTCAGCCGCAGCCGTCATATCTCTTCATTTCGGGACGGCGAGCTCCGCAACTGCCCAATGACGATCCGCTCAGCTACAACCTGCCCGACACAGAACTCCGTCAGGAACTGCTGCGTCTGAACGGCACACCGAAAGAGGTGCTCGAGCATCCCGAGTTGATGGAATTAATGCTTCCACTCCTGCGCGCGGATTTCTCGGTGGTCGAGACCTATGAGTATCGGCCGGGTGTCCCGCTCGACTGTCCGTTGACTGCTTTCGGCGGATTGCGCGACTCGGAGGTGAGCCGTGAGCAGCTGGAGGCGTGGCGCGAACAGACGACCGCCGAGTTCGCACTACGGATGTTGCCGGGCGACCATTTCTTCCTGAACGACGCGCAGACGCAGACGCTGCTGCTGAGCGCAGTTGCGAGAGATCTATACAAACTGCTCAAGCATCCCGCTTGAGTCAGCCCTATGGTGCGATTACGATATTCCCGACATTGCTGGTTTGGCTGTGGGCTTTGATTGTCACCTTGCAGACGCCTGGCGCTAAACCGTCGGGCAATCGAAACACGACCTGGGTAAACCCGCTGGTTCCCAAGGCGCGCACGTCTTCGGCGGGCACGTCTAAACTTTGATTACTACTGTCCACCAGATTAACTACGACAGCAGATGCCGGCTCGCCCGCATTTAGCTGCAGACCCGCAGCGAAGACAAGCAATCTTGTATTTGGATCCGGTAACGAGTTGAGCCAGCCGCCGATACTTCGAACATGGAACGGATCTCTGACAAATAAAAACGAATCGAAAGCGACCGCATGCTGTGGATCTGGTCCTGTCTGTTCCACAGTCAGCCGTAGGCTGTCGTCGTCAATGATCGTTCCGAGCGCTTGCGGGTCCGCGAGGGTTGCACCGAAAACATCGCTGAGGTTTACGAAAAACGTTTCGTCGGACTCGGGGTTGGTGTCTCCCAGAATCGTAACGTTGAACGTTTTACTGACAGTCCCCGCGGGAATGCTAATGTTCAGGTTCAGACCATTGTAATCACTGAAAGCCGTCGCGGTCGCGCCCGCTGTCGTTGCCCTGACGAAGACAGTCTCAACGCTCGGAGCCGAAAGCGTCAAAGTAAATGTCGCCGCACGCGTACCGGAATTACCTTCCCCAACCGTCACGTCGTTGATACTGATGTTTGGTCCATCGTCATCGAGGATGAGCCCGCGCGCGTTGCTGCTACCGAGGCTGGCGTTTTGTGCATTCGAGATATTCAGGAAGAAACTCTCCGCGGTCTCATCAACAGTGTCGCCAATCACCGGAACGACCACTGATTTCTGTGTTTCTCCGGGAGCGAAAGTCACATGACCCGTGGTGGCGACGTAGTCTGAGCCGGCAATCGCGGTCTCGTTTGAAGTCGCAAAATCAACCGTCACGGGCAGAAATGTAGGATTGGACAGAAACACAGTGAATGACATTTCCGTGTTGCCGGCATTTCCCTCAGTGACAAAAGCATCCTGTACATTAACGCTCGGCACAGGATCATTGTTGACAATCGTAGACTGTCCCTGAGCATCGGTGATCGTAGCGTTCACCGGATTAGTGAGGTTAACAAAGTACGTTTCATCTGGTTCAAAGGTGTCGTCATCAAACACCAGAACACTGATCTGACCCGAACTTTGACCGGCCGGAATGGTTAGCGTGCCTGAGGTCGCAAGATAATCGTTGGTTCCGGAGACTCCCGCCGTGGCCGTGCCGTTGGCAGTCGCAAAATCAACTTTCACGTCTCTGCCGCTTACAGCCGAGAGTGTGACGGTGAAGTTTCTCAACAGGGTCGCTTCATCATTGCTGATGTCGTTGATTGAGATTGACGGCGTCGGATCGTTATCGAGGATTGTTCCCCGACCTTGGGCGTCCGAAATGTTAGCGCCGGACGCGCTCCCCAGTTGCAACAGGAACGTTTCGTCGACCTCATCAAGAAGATCCCCGAAAACCGGAATCGAAATCGTCTTGGTGGTTTCGCCTGGAGCAAACGTCAACCGGCTGGACAGGTTAGCGAAGTCTGCGCCCTTTGTGGCCGTTTCGTTAAAGAGTGAGTAATTCACGCGGACCGTTTCCGAGCTGGCCTGTGAGAGCGTGATAACAAAATCGAGATTGGTAGAACCGGTATCGCCTTCTGTCACCGTCACGTCGTTAACCGAGAGACAGGGAAGTGGAGCGGTAACATTCTTGAGTATTGATAAGCCAAACGAGGTACCAGTCAAGACCGCCAGATCCGTTTTGTTGTCCTGGTTGAAGTCACCCTTTGCAAGACCGTTAGGATTAGGACCAGCAGCATAAGATACCGGAGCATTCAAACCGCCTGCGCCATTTCCAGCGTAGAATGAAATGAACGACAAGCCGTTATTACCAACTACAACGTCCAACGTTCCGTTGCCGTCAAAATCTGCGATCGTTGGATCGAGTGGACGAGGCTCTGCGTCGAAGTTTGTGCCCGCGGATAGCCCTCCCGCGCCGTTGCCGAGAAAAACGGTGATCGTGTTGCGATCGACATTCGCGACTACGAGATCGAGCTTATTGTCAGCATTAAGATCCGCCGTCTGAAGGCGCATCTCAGTGTTCACGCTGACCGAGGGCGTAGTGGAAGCAAGGTTGAGATGTCCAGTGGCATCAGCAAGAAAAATCGCGACGTTGTTCTGTGGAGAGTTTCCCGCTGCGACGTCGGACCGGCCGTCGCCATTGAAATCACCGATGGCGATTTTCTGCACGACAGGTTGAGGCGAACCACCGGGTTGAGTGAAACCGCCATTGCCGTCGCCGAGTAGGATCACAGCGGCAGCCGGATTCTCATGCGTCACTATCAAATCGCGTTTACCGTCGCCATTGAAGTCACCGACGGCAACAGAACTCGGATTCGCGTTAACGGGTATTTGAACCCGCGGCATGAATGAGCCATTCCCAAAACCGAAAAATATCGAGATATTGGCAGTGTTGCTGTTTGCGGTGATGAGGTCAGCCTTGCCGTCGTTATTCAAGTCAGAGATCGCAAGAGATGCGACGCTGCCACCGGCATCGAGGAATGAGCCTGGTTGGATAAACTCTCCCTGACCATCATCAAGCATGATGGCAATATACGGCACAGAAGAAAACCCAACAGCGAGATCGGGGCGGTTGTTGTTGTTGAATTCACCAGCGGCAATCGAGGTCGGCGATAAAACAAATTGCGGGGTGAAGGGATATGCGTAACTTCGGTAACTTTGAAAGGTCCCGGTCCCCGTGCCCAGCAGCACTGAAACACCTCCGGTAGCAAATGGCGCCACCTCGCTGCTTGGATCATCGCTCGTCACCAGATCGAGTTTGCCGTCGGCATTGAAGTCGCCGGCACCAATGGACCATGGTTGTGTGCCCGCTCCGAAAAATGTGGGAGCCGAAAAGCCGCCGAGTCCATTTCCGAGTGCAATCGCGACGCCGTGAGCGCCGCTCAACGACGCTGCCGCGTCCAATTTGCCGTCGCCGTTGAAGTCACCAGCGGTGACGTCGCGCGGCTCTCTGCCTGCAAAAAACTGTGTAGACAAAGTGAAGTTGTTGTTGCCTTGATTTAGAAACAGCATCACTCGTGGTTCAAACCAGTCGACTGTAAGGAGCAAGTCAGGTTGTGAATCGGCGTTGAAGTTGCCGATGGCGATTGCCGTGGGTGCCTGTTCGACAGTGAAGCTGGCGTTTACAGAAAACGTTCCCGCTGCGTTTCCCAGGACCAGGGCCACTTTCCAGTTAGCGGCTCCATTAGGCGTGAATGCTGCGTCCTGAATTCCATCTCCATTGATATCTCCGGCTGCTACTGAGGTCGCACCGCTGCCGACTGAAATTTCTTTCGTGGTGAAAGCTCCTGACCCGTTGCCCAGCAGAATCATCTGATCTCCTGCCGAAGCGACTGCGATATCCGGATTGCCGTCGTTATTAAAGTCAGCAACTGCAAGATCAGAGGCATTTGCCGAGTTACCGACAGTGGTTGGGCCAGAAAAGGTGCCGTCACCGTTTCCCAAGAGCACGGAAATAGGTCGAAAGAAAAAATAGCCCACCGCGAGATCGGTCTTGCCGTCTTTATTGAAGTCGCCCGCTGCGACGACGCTCGGCTCGGGGTTTACGGGAACGTGTGTTGGCGGACCAAAGCCGCCGAAGCCGTCGCCGAAGAGGATTGAGACATCGTTCGATTGGAAATTCACGACGGCCAGATCTAATTTGCCGTCAGCGTTGAATTCCGCGACCGCAACAGAGCGCGACCGTTGATCCGCTGCGTACCTTGGAGTACTGGAAAAAACAGAAGGGTTACACTGCGCCGAAACATCGACACTCGTCAAAAGCTGTAGCAGCGTAAACAGCGTCAGCAGACTGATTTTGAGTGTCAGCGGGAGGCGAGGGTTATTGTGTCTGAGCATAGTATAAACGGGTTCCTGGGAGTTTAGGAGCTGCGCGACCGCTTGACTTGCGTGGTAACTGAGGACGTTTCTCCACAGGGGAGCGCTGTGGCTGTCTTAACGAACGGCGGAACTATAAGCTGTTCCGCAGTTATCTGCAAACGATCTGTACGGGACGTGGTCCGGGTTGTGAACAATGCTTTTACTGACGTTCGCGCCGCTCTTCTAATTCTCGTTTCCGTTCGTCAGGTGTATCATCGAGCACAGCTTTGCCTCAAAAGTCAGAATTCATTGTTGGATCGGGTCAGTACAGGGAGCGGTAGCGACCTGGTCAAACCATAGGAATTAAGAATCATTAGAAATATCGCATGCTGATCACTGACCCGGTCGCTACCGCTCACTGTACTGACCCGATCCAAGCGCCATCCCGACTTTTGAGGCAAAGCCATCGAGCACTCCTGATGCGCGCTATCGTCAAGCAGAAGTTGTAGCCCAAGCATTTTTCTTCTCACTCTATTTGCTTCACCAACCGCTATGAGAGGACACGAAATGAGTCGAACGACTAAGCTTCCTATATTGCTGATATTCATCTCACTTTTCTTCACCAGCTATCAAGCAATCAAAGCACAAGACGACGAACAGACCGCGGACCAGGAATTGATGGACGTCTTATGGAGTGGCGATCCTGAAGCGCGAAAAAGTGTATTGTCGAAAATGTCCATCGACAAAGCACTTGAACTCATGCGGCTGGTGATTGCCGAGGAAAAGAGCGATGACTTTCGGCGACGAACGACCGCGAGGCTCGCTTTGGCAGCGATCAGGGATGAACTGGGCAAGCGAAAAGAAGCCATTCAGCCACTAATCGCGCAATTCCGGAGCCTCAGCCAACGGCAGAGTAACGACGAGGAGAAACCGACAGATGAACTCGAGCTCCTCTTTTATGTCTTATTAATAAAG
>DATNDM010000288.1:0-4964 GCA_035553235.1 Pyrinomonadaceae bacterium
CCGACTTGAGACAAACTTGTGACAAGACTACACACAGACCACTGTTAATAGGTAGTAACAGATGGATCGCTGGCGGCTGCAACCTGTAACAAATGTTAGTAAATCGTAGGAGCCGTAACCTGATGCAGTGCTCGTGATCGCACTGGCAGTCATGAGGTCAGGGGTTCGATCCCCCTCGGCTCCACCAATCATTTCAACGAGTTAAAGTGGATGGAAGAGATTGAGGCGGTTCGCTTGTGACGAACTTGCCACAAAACTGCTGCCGATACTCTGACACCATCACAATCGCGCCTCGCTTGCCTTGATCGGTCGCATGAATGTAACGAATCGCCGTCACCATCAAGATGTGTCCCATCAACTCTTTGATTTTTACCTGATGGCGACTAAATCCGCACGTTTTCCAACGTGTCGAGCACTTCGACAATTGGCTGGCCGGTTACACTTTCGTGTTGGGAGAAGCCGTCGTACTCCAGGAGAGCGCTGAAATCGATCTGCGCTTCTTCCATCACTTGTCGAATGCTGATCTGAAAAGTCTTGTAGCCGGCAAACACAAACTCGAGCTCACCAAGCTCGCGCATCTGGTCCACTTTGTAAGCAGTCGCCGAAGGACGACCGTCATCCGTCACGATCGCGACCACTTTCCAAAACGCACCCGGAATCAACGCACCGCGGTATTCGAGATCATCTTTACGAAAGAATGGACCAGTGTAGACGTTCACGTGCATGCCGTCGGCCCGCGCATTCTTGAGGATGTAGTCTTCCAGTCCCAGCCACGTGACCTGATTAACGCCCGCCATCTGTGGGCAACTATTCGTGAAATGAAACGTGTCTTCGTTCGCTTCGTTGGCCATGTCGAGAGTTCCCCAGACCGGATCTTCACGACGGACCATGTGTCCGCGATCGAGCGAGTTGTTGTCGTAGATCTCGTCGCCCCACTGGTCATTTTTATCGAGCCGGCCGTCGAAACTCCACGTGCTGATTCTCGGGACACGGCGTGCTTCCGCCCCACTGATATTCGCCGCGGTTAGTATCGGCAAGCGGCGCGAAACAGACATGATGACGGAAAAATTTCGATATGCGAGCTCAAAACCGGTACCGCCGCGTTTGAGCTTGCACACGTCATCTTTGCGGTTTCCGGTTGGTGTTGGTAAAGCGATTTCCCATCCATTCAGAAAATTCCGATCGTAACCGTTACGTCCGGCGAAGACCTCTGCATCGGTAATGGGCTCATGGCCGGCGCGTTCCGTGTCTGAAAAGCCCGGGTCTAAACGCTGCATCGAAGCCAGGGTTGCTTTTTGATTGAGATTTGCTTTGGCCATGATTTGTTCTCCTCTTTAAGACTGACTTGACTCGATGAGTCTCTGGTGGAACCCGCGGTTGATAGTTGCGGCGACGGCCTGATTCCAGGAATCAAAAGCCGTCGAGACTCTCTCCAGCTTGGGAGAGGAAGCTTTTTTGTTTGCAAGTGACATGAGATCGCCAAGTGCCCACACGCGATCCACGAATTCGACATAAGGCGCGAGGGCCTGTTCGGGATTAGCGGCAATGATTTCGGCGAATGTGTCAGGTTGTAGATCCGGCGTGTCTAAAGCAATGATCTTAGCGAAGAGCTCTCCGAGCGTGCGCAATGAGGCGCGATTCGGAAACGCTTCGAGCAAAGCAAACCGGCATGGATCGCGAAACTCCGGACTTGGACCACGAAAATAAACCCACGCCGCCTCGGCGGAGGTGTTGTTCGGATCTAGCTGGAGCGTAGTGCCACGCTTTATGCCTTCTTCTTTCGAGAGCGAGTCGACGTTTGCGAGCACGGCACGTACAGTCGCATCTTTGTGCGGTGGTTGCGAGAGCGCGCCGGTCAGGTCCTGGGCCAGTCCGAGCAACTCATCGGGATTTGTCGCAGCACCGATATTTCTCGAGAAGTATTCTCTAAACTGTGTGATCCAGTTCCTGTTGAGCTGCAAGTTATTGATCGAAAAGCTGAGGTCCGTGGGCCCGCCCATGACCACGCACTGCAACAACGCAATGCGCCGTTCAGTTACGGGTGGAAATGGTTGGCGATCGGCATTACTGCGGTACTGCGAAATACGGTAGACCGAAAAGTCGAGTGGAGTCTGCGGTTGTCCTGCAGCGTAAATCATGCTGATGACCAAACGGCGCAACATCTCCTGACCCTCAGCACCTCGCAAGGCTACGTATAAGCTCTCTTCATCTTGTGTAGCCGCGGCAAACAGATCGGCCAATGGATACTCAGCCGCTCGCTCCGGAGCGATGAGTTGCAGTGGATAAAGCAAACGCCCGATCCATTTGAGATTCGGTTGTTTTGAGAGTTGCTTGTCACGCTCGGGGAACTTCAGCCGCTCCCACGACGCGGTCGCGAATAACGTATCGACTTCCCAATCGCTCAAGGACGATGAATCGGGAATCGGACTGCCGGCGCGCTGCCGCTCGAAAAGCCGTAGTGCTTTGCCGAACAACCGGTGCGTAACCAGGTCTGTTCCCGCAGTGCCGTAGCCGTAGTCGAGATAAGCTTTGGGCAGACAATCGTACTCAGTGCTCGGCACCTTGCCTTCAACTGCAAACTTCAGCAGTGTGGCGGCGGCCGGCGGCAGATCGCCAACATTCGCCTTGATGTAATCGTTTGCGCGCTTCAACTCTGCAAGCTGAAAGGCGTTACCCTGCTCCGGATTTTCCATCCACAAAAGCCGGTGATACACAGCCTCCGCCTGCGATCTCGGATCCGTTTTCTTCTGAAAATATTCGATTGCCTTCTGGCTGATTTTGCGTGCGTTGTCTTGTTCCGCCGCCATCATCGCCTTCAGCGTAGAGCGGCGCAGATCGCGGCGGTGCCAGACCTCGTCCTGTTCGCGACTGACGAGCCAATTGCACGAAGCAAGCACAGCAAACGCCTTCGTCGCCGAGGCTTCATCAAAGGTGGGCAGATTCAACGCCGGCCCAAGCACGTTGCGAATCAGGTCGACGGTGACGTAACGGAGCACCAGGCCGGGATAGGCGAGTCGTTCCGCAATTGAATCCTGCAGCCGTCGCAGCACACGCCGGTAAACAAGACCGGCAAACAGTTCCTTGGCCGAC
Organism: Pyrinomonadaceae bacterium; assembly: GCA_035553235.1. Lineage (GTDB taxonomy): Bacteria > Acidobacteriota > Blastocatellia > Pyrinomonadales > Pyrinomonadaceae > PSRF01. Next base: position 3,091 of record DATNDM010000288.1, read on the forward strand.
TTGCCGCCTTCCTTAAGTTCAACTTCGAGCTCGTCGATCGTTTTATCGAGATCGATTGTTACGCGTGCGAGTAGTGTTAACTCGAGCGGGCGGAGCGGTAGCACTTCAGACTGCACCAATCGTTCGGCGGTCGGCGCCGGGATGCCGTTTTGCAGCAGCAGTTGTTGTGCATCTGCCGGATCAAGTTCGGCGACGTCAATCACCGTCGATTGTGATTGCTGCTTCAGTAGGTTGAGACTACTGTCGTAGAGACGGCCGGAAAAGATCACCTTTAAAGGCGTCTGCTGCAAATACGTCGCGATGTCATATAACCAGTCGAATACTTTGACTGACAGATCCTGTTCCTCGATCTGCTCGTAGGTATCGAGCACGAGCAGGAACGGACGGTTGTTCGCATCAGCGCTCGTCAAAGCGAACGCCACGTCCGACATGATGCTGCGGGAGGATCGCTCTTCCTCAGTAACATCAGCGGACGCTTGGCGTACCGAATCGACATACTCGCTACGATGTCGACGTTCTTCAAACCGGCGCGATCTTAAAAACTCATTTTGCTCGGGATACTGATGTCCCACCTGGCGGCTGATTTCCTGCTCCATCCAGTAAAAGTCGTGCGCATCGATTCCGGGACGATCGAAGTCGAGGATCGCAACAGTCGCGCGGTTTTCTTTGAAAACGTCGCGAGCAAACTTCGCCAGCAACGTCGATTTGCCGGAACCGCCGATGCCCGTCAGTACGAGATTGGACCAGCTTCCGGGCTGCGTCGAACCAGCGGGATCCGATAAGAACTTGTTTAGCGCATCGAGCTCCTGACGGCGACCAACAAAGCCACGCTCCAGTAAAACGTCGTATTCGGACAGGAACTTCGGTGATCCAAGCCGGCGTCGCACTTCGATTGCGGCTGGTTTTGGCAGTCCACTGTCTTCAGTCGCTTCCATCGCAGCCGTGAGGGCCAGCAACTCATCGCGATCGAGCTCTTCAAGCTTGAGCGTGTCGCCGTAGCGAAGCAGCGCTCGCAACATCTCACCGAAGGTATCAGTGTCCGGCAGTGGTGAATTAAGAAGCCTTTGCAATCGTTCGGTTTCAATCAAGCGGCGCAGGGCGGTACTGCGGACGGATTTAGAGAGCAACCATTGAACCTTGCCTTGATGCGTTTCGATCGTGCATTGCGGTGCCAGCCGGTTAAGTACGGCCGGACGGATTTCGTCGGGGATTTCTTCTGTCAACTCGTTGGGATCGACTCGGCCCGAAACTGCTGCAAGCTCCTGCGTACTCGCGAGCGTCTGGTCCAACTGTGTTTCCGTTTCGGGCGGTGCGGCTTGAGGATCGGGCAGCGCAAGAGAAACTGCTTCACCGCGAGCGAGGATGTCCTGTCCTTCAGGAGAGTCGGCCGCCAGACTCCGCACTAATGTTTTCCCCTGTAGTTCGACGATGTAAGAGGGCCGGCCTTCCGCCCCGATCACGTGATAACGAAGCGGCTCGTTGGCGGTGGTCACATCCGGCGCTATTACCTCTTGCGCCGAACGTCTCGCGGCGTCGATCTCTTTGGTGCGCTCTTCGAAAAGTTTCGAGACGCTGACGATGGATTCTTGCGTTCTCATAATTGAGCTTTGCTACACTCCGAGGCTTTTCTTCATTTCGCAAAGAATCGGAATCATCTGTTGCATGATGGTCATGACCAGTGATCGTGTCGCGTTTTCCGGATTGCTGACGGCTTCCCGGTCATACTCCCGGAACAAACGTATTGCCTCGAACGGGACGTAACCCGGCCCCATCTCCAAACCGAGGAACGTCGTGAGACGGCGCAGATACGTCTCGATTTGTGCTTGTGTTATGTCAGTCACTCGATGCCGGTACTCAAACTGGCTCAGCCCGCC
>DATNDM010000289.1:0-2980 GCA_035553235.1 Pyrinomonadaceae bacterium
CACCCAGCCGACGAGCGTCGGTTGAATCCGTTCGCGCGCGCGATCCGACAGATACAGGTAGCCGACGCCTTCCGGCGCGAGCAGCCATTTGTGACTCGCGCCCGCTGCGACATCGACGAACTCCGCTTCAACATCAGTGGGAACGACCCCGAGTGCCTGGATTGAATCCACGACGAACAAAGCATCATGCTGGCGAGCGACGCGTCCGAGTCGCTCCAAATCCATTCGAAAACCGGAAGCGTACTGGACGTGGCTGATGGCGACGATGCGCGTGTGGTTGTCAATCAAGTTCGCCAACTCCGCGAAATCGATGCGTGCGTCTCTTTCGTCACACATCCGCACCTCGGCGCCGAATGCGTCGCGGACGCGGAGCCACGGATAGATGTTTGAGGGAAATTCGCGGCTGAAGGTGACGATGTTGTCGCCGGCGCGCCAGTCCAGACCGTTCGCGACTGTCGAGAGCGCGTCGGAGGTGTTGCGCATGAACGCGACCTGCTCGGGCCGGGCCCCAAGAAGATCCGCAAGCAGCTTGCGCGCTTGCTCTTTCACGGCGAGCCAATCGCGATAATTCGTCGAGCCGTTTTCGTGAACGTCTTTGAGATGGTCTTCAATCGCGCGGATCGTTTCAACTGGTGGAGGCGAGATGGCTGCGTGGTTGAAGTAGATCATACTGATCCGCGCAATCCGCGGTTAATGAAGCTGCCACTAGGGCGCGTAGGGACGGCCGTAGAATTCTTTGTACAACCAGCCAAGCACGCGCGCTTCAGCGGTGCAGAGCGTCTCGATCCAGCAGTTGAGCAGAAACTCCGTGCGTCCGCGCTGGAACGGGATTTTTTCCGCCTCCTTCACGATCGAGCCGCCGCTTTGCAAGTCCAACTTGTATGCGCCGGCAGTGGTTTCGTTGGCTTTCGACGCCGCCTCGAGCGCACCGAGCAGTTGTGCGATCCAGTCATGAAGATCACGCTCGGTCGCGTTATCAGCGAGCGCCTGGATGATTCCAATCGCGAGCCGATCCTCCGCACGATTGAACTGAAAAATCTCTTCGCCCTGCGACTTCGCGTGTTGTTGTTTCCACTGAAAAACTTCTTCGACGGACGGATGCCTTATGATCGCGACCCGCTGATCGTAGTTGAGGAACCACTCGATCACATCCGGCACCGAATCAACGTCGACTTGTCCATGCGCGTTTCGTTGCAGTGGCGGGCCTTGCAAATCACTCTCGCTTGTCATTTTTTCACTTTCAAGTCGAACGACGCACGAATCTCGCCAACGAGCTCGCCCCGCCGGTTGTTTATCGGAAAGAACGCATACTTCGCAACTGCCTCGAGCGACTCGTCGCGCAACACTCCGAGTTGCCGCAACGCCTCGATCACCACCGTCGGGCGCGCGCGCTTGTCGTCACCATCTTCAATCTTCGCCGCAAACCCCAAGCCCTGCGGCCACTCTTCTGACGGCTTCACGCCCGCCGTGTAAACACCTTCAGCACCGACCTTCGAAACCAAACGGTGTGGCGCCGCGCGCATGATCTCGGTGTCGAGCCGGTCCGACGTTCCACCAATCAACTCCGGATACGCAGTCATAACGCGAATAATTCGTTCACAAGCGTCGCGCGTCTTCTTGTCGAAGCTCGGCGGCGGCGACACGAGACGCGCATACGCGAGCGCCATCGCTTTCACGGTCATTCCAAACGCAGGCGCCGTGCAACCGTCGATACCGACAGCTAAATCCGTAACCGCCACACCCGAGAATTGCGACACGAAGTCAGCAATCATTTTCTGGACGGGATTTTCGGGACGCTCGTAGTTGTCTATCGGCGCGCCGAGATGCACCGCGACGGCAAGCATGCCCGCGTGTTTGCCGGAGCAGTTGTTGTGAAGCGCGCTTGGCTGTTCGTCACGCGCGCGCAGATCGAGCGCAGCTTCAGCGCCGTAAGGTTCGTGCGCGCCGCAGTGCAATGCTTCCGGACCGAGTCCGATCTTTTCCAACATCGACGAAGCGAGCTCGGTATGAATCGGTTCGCCGTTGTGTGAACCGCACGCGAGCGCGACTTCGCGATCAGTGAAACCAAATCTATCAGCAGCGCCGGTCACCAAAAGCGGGAGTGCCTGAAACGGCTTTGCGGAGGAACGCAGGTAAGTGACATTCTCCGGTACGCCGAGCGACGCGATCAGCTGACCCTCAGCATCTACAACTGCGATATGTCCACGATGACGAGACTCTGTTATCGAGCCTCGTTTGACTTCAACGAGGGGCTCCGCGATCGGGATCTGTTGTGATGACATTTGATCAGCATCTTGCCACAAAGAAGTAACAGCCACAAAAGGCACAAAAAGCACAAAGGGTTAAATTGAGGAGCGAACTGCTCAACAATTAACCCTTTGTGCTTTTTGTGCCTTTTGTGGCTGTTACTTCTTACGGCCGCCGTAACTAAGTACGGTTAACTTTACGGTGCGCCGTCCGAAGCGCATTGCTTCGCGCGACGTGGGTGTCCAGATGTCAATGCGCTTACCGCGTACGAGCGTGCCAGTGTCGGCCACCAGATACTCACCACTGTAAGCTCCAGCTTCGAGCCGTACACGCGAACCTAACGGCAAATGTCTTGGATCAGCAGCAATCAAACCCTTCGCAACGGGTCGTCCACTTGCGGTGCGTCCATGCAGACTGTACGCGGTGGCTACGTAGTTTGTCGGAGGCACAACGTAGGTCTCTTCGGCGGCAATCTTTTCGCCTAAGTTACCCGTTGGAGCCGCGGTAGCTGGTTGTGGATCTTGAGAAGAATGAAACTCCGCCGATAGAGTCGTGGCAGAGAACGTCAAAGAGATACTCAGAAGTGCAACACCAATCACACTTCCGCTGAAGATAGAATGAACTTTCAAATTCGGGTCTCCTGTCCGAGTTATTTCCCACTCTTCAGCGTCCTGCGCGAGTCCGTTCTTTCCTATGACTCGTCCCCTGGCTCTAGGAGTCTGATATAAGTCAG
>DATNDM010000290.1:0-4732 GCA_035553235.1 Pyrinomonadaceae bacterium
CGAGATCGGCACGCGAACGTCAGCCTCGCCGTGTTGAATCATGGTGGGCGTTGTCACGTTCTTCACATTGAACATCGGCGAGTGCTTCTGATAGAGGTCCATCGCATCCCAAAACTGTCCGCCGAAGTAGTCGGGAACAAACGCGGGAATGTCGGCAGTGCCGTTGAAGCTCATCAGGTTCGTGACCGGCGCGCCTGCTGAAGCGGCTTTGAATCGTGACGTTTGTGTGACGATCCACGTCGTCATAAATCCACCATAACTCCAACCCATCACACCGAGACGATCCGCATCAGCAACGCCCATCTCGATCACTTTATCGACTCCCGTCATCAAGTCCTGATAATCGCCGGCGCCCCAGTCTTTCACATTTGCGCGACGAAACTCTTCACCATAACCACTCGAGCCGCGCGGGTTCGCCCGCAGGATCGCATAACCGAGTGAAGCAAACGTCGCGATCGGATAGACGCCACGCCCGCCGACAAATGTCTGTTGGAAGACGCCGGCCGGTCCGCCGTGTACGTTCAAGATTAAAGGCACACGCTGGCCGCTTTGATAACCAACCGGATACGTCAACAGCCCTTCGATCTGTTTTCCATCTTTCGATTTCCAGGTGATGACTTCGGTACGTCCGATTGCGGGCAGTTTTAAGTCAGCGTTCACACTCGAGATTTGGACCGGCTTGAAATCGGCGACAGTCGCGACGTAAACATCCGCAGGCGTGTCGGGAGTTTGCCTGGTGAAACCGAACGTCGTGCCTGAGCTGTTGAGACTGATGGCGCCGATCGCAGCGGGCGTACTCGTGACTTCCTCGATGCGATTCGCAGCGACGTCGAGCGCGTAGATGTTCGTGACCGTACCCTTAGCCTCGCTGAAGTAGATGCGTTTGCCGTCGCTGGACCAGCCGGCGATGTTCGGTTGCGCGTCGAATGAAGTCGCAAGAGCCTTAGGTTGTCCGCCGTTCGCGGCATAGATCTGAATGAAGCCGGCTCCGGGCCAGGTTGGTGGATTATCGGTGGCAATGATCGCGATCGACTTGCCGTCGCGTGAATAGACCGGAGAGCTTTCAGCGGCCGGCGTGTTAGCCAGCACGGAGATTTTTCCACTCGCTACTTCGACGACGTCAATATCCGACGTGGGCCAATCATTCGCGAGCGGCGACTTCACGTGACTGAACGCGATGCGCGAGCCGTCAGTGGACCAGTCGAAGTCTTCGACCTGGTAATTTTCCGTGGTGAGTTTGCGTGGTTCACGTTTGCCGTTTGAGTCTTTCTGGACCGGAAGCACGTAGAGATGCGCGACCTTCATGTTTTCACCGATCCAACGGTAATCATTCTTGCCTTTGTCGTTCTTCTCTTCTTCTTCGGTTTTCGGATCAGTCATCGTGAACGCGATCCAGCGTCCGTCCGGTGACCACTCGAATTCAGCAACACCGCTCTTGCCGTCAGTCAACGGTTCTGCTTCACCGCCGCTCAAACTCAGCAGGTAGATTTGGTTGCGATTGTCTTTACGATTCGAAGTGAAGGCGAGCCAGTTTCCGTCGGGCGACCATTTCGGATTAGTCGAAGACTTCTCGCCGTAGGTGAGCTGCGTGTTTTGTTTGGTGGCGATGTTGGCCAGCCAGATCTGAGTTACGAACTCGCTCTTGTCGGCACTCATCACGGCTTCGTTGACGGTGTAGACCACGCGTTTGCCGTCAGGAGAAACTCTCGGTGCGCCCACCGCTTTCACTTTCATTTGCATCTCGGGATCCCACGTTTGCGCGGTTGCGGTTGCGGTAAACAGAACGAGCAGCGTCAGGACGGTCGCGAGCAATTTCATGATGAGTCTCCTGAGTTGGAATTTGTCGAAAGGTGTCGGAACTTTTACTCTTGAGTAGCTCGAAAGTCAATAACAATGTAAGCTGCGAAAATCGTGGATTTAATTCCGATTTTTGCAATCGAAGAGGCGCGTCGAGTGATCGCCGGCAAAGCGGTTCGGACGCCGCTGGTCCGATTGAATTTGCGTGACCATCCGGCAGAGATCTACCTGAAATTGGAAAATCTCCAGCCAATTGGATCGTTCAAGATTCGGGGCGCGGCGAATGCGATTGCGCGGCTGTCGCCGGAACAACTCGAGCATGGAGTTGTAACCGCATCGGCGGGAAACATGGCCCAGGGTGTTGCCTGGTGTGCACGCGAGCTTGGCGTATCGTGCACAGTGATCGCGCCGTCGTCAGCACCCGACGCTAAGGTTCATGCTATCGAGCGACTTGGCGGCCGTGTGATCAAGGTCTCGTTCGATGAGTGGTGGCAGGCGTTTGAACAGCGTTCGTATCCCGGTGTTGACGGAGCCTTCATTCATGCGTTCGACGATCCTTATGTGATGGCGGGCAACGGCGCCATTGCGTTGGAAATTTTGGAAGACTTGCCCGATGTTGAGGCGGTGGTGATTCCGTGGGGCGGCGGTGGACTCACGTGCGGCATTGCCTCAGCGCTTCGGCAGCTACGTCCTGCTTGTAAGATCTGCACTGCGGAAGTCGCGACTGCGGCGCCATTCGCTGCTTCGCTGTCCGCCGGACGTCCAACTGAGATCGACTTTCAACCTTCATGGGTCGACGGCATCGGCGCGAAAGCAGTTTTCCCACAGATGTTCGAACGCGCTCAGGCGTTAGTTGATGATGCCCTTGTTGCTGATCTCGATTCCATCGCCGCCGCTCTTCGTCTCCTGGTCACAAACAACCACGTCGTCGCCGAAGGCGCCGGCGCCTGCGCCGTCGCCTGCGCGCTCTCCACGTTCAACTCGGGCAAGATCGTCTGCATCATCTCCGGTGGCAACATTGATCCTTCGAAACTCTCAACCCTCTTAACTCATTAGTCCACAAAACAGCACAAAGATTTTTTGTGTTTTCTGTGCCTTTTGTGGCAAGCAAATACGTTGCAGTTCGGAAACACCTTTGTGAAAGGGTGCTGACAGCATAAAGCCGTGCACTATCTATTAATAAACGAGCAGGGGTACGGAGAAAGGAGTTTTAAAGATGTCAACGAGATATGACGATCGTGACGACCGTGATTATGACCGTGACTCGACCTATTACGGCCAGTACAACCGTCGTTCGAGTTTAGATAACACCCGCAGCTTTGGAGAGCGTGCGGAAAATCGCTGGGGCGAGAGCCGTTCTGGTGAAGGCCGCTCGAGTGAAGGTCGCTACGGCGAATCCGGCGGCGGTCGAGGGTACGCCAACAGAGGTGGCTACGGCGGCGGCAATTACGGAGAAAATTACGGCGGCGGCAGCAGCTATGGCGGCGGCAGCTACAGTGGCGGCAGAGAAAACGACAGGTGGTCGGGCGGCAGTCGCTATGGCCGTGAGTCTTCGTCTGGCGGCGGACGCGAAAGTGGCCGCGAAGGATACTGGGGTCGTGGCTGGGAAAACGAGCGCGACGACGACATGCGCGAAAGCAGGTATGGAAGCTACGGCCGCTCCGGCGCGGAACGCGGCTACAGTGAAGGTATGCGCGATTATTCGTCGCAACGTTACAACTATCCGACCGGGTTCCGTTCGGGTGAATCGTATGGCAACCGTGGTTACGATTACGGACGCGAAGGTCGTGAAGGTTACGATCGCGAAGGAGGCCGCGGCTGGTGGGACCGCGCTTCAGACGCGGTGGCATCGTGGTTCGGCGATGAAGAAGCCGAGCGTCGACGTCGTATGGACCAGCAGCGTGAGCATCGCGGACGTGGACCGAAGGGCTATCGCCGTTCAGACGAACGGATCAAGGAAGACGTCAACGATCGCCTGAGCGACGATTATTACCTTGATGCTTCGGACATTGAGGTCCAGGTTTCGAACACGGAAGTCACGTTAACTGGAACCGTCAACAACCGTAACGACAAGCGACGCGCCGAAGATCTCGCGGAATCAGTCTCTGGTGTGACGAACGTCGAAAATCGTCTCCGCGTGAAACAGCAAAGCGGTTATGGCGATTACTCGACCAGCGGAACCGGGACCGGCACCGGCACCGGCACCAGCATGGGTACGGGAACGGGAACCGGAACGAGCACCATCTCCGGCACACCCGGCACAACCACCAGCTCAGCCGCGGCCGGTGGTGGCAAATCAACCGGCAAGACCTAATCTTGATCCTGACGAAAATGATTGAAGGGGTGGCCTTCGTGACCGCCCCTTCATTTTTTATCCACAGATTACGCAGATTACACAGATTTCACCGAAGAGAATCTGCGTAATCGGTGGATGAGGCACTTTTGCGCCGTAAATCACGCGTTAGAGAACGAGGGGAATTTGTGGTCACTGTAGTAAGTAATTACAATAACCGTCGTTTCGTTAATGCCCAGAAAACCTCCCCCGGATTCAGCGTTGTCGTTCCCCGCGCGCAAAAGGATTGGCCGCTACGAAATTTGCTCGCAGCTAGGTGCGGGCGGCATGGGTGAGGTCTATCTCGCCAACGACACCAAACTCGATCGCAAAGTCGCACTGAAAATACTCCCGTCCGACGTGGTCGATGAGCAATCAGACGAGCGCGTGCGCAGATTTATCCAGGAGGCCAAAGCGGTTTCAGCGCTCAATCATCCAAACATTCTTACCATCTACGAGATCGACGAGATCGATGCAAGACATTTCATCGCCACCGAGTTCATCGACGGCGAAACGCTGCGCGCACGCATCAAGAAAGGTCCGCTTACCGCAACCGAAGCCCTCGAGGTCGGGATTCAAGTTGCCGGTGCGCTCTCATCGACG
>DATNDM010000291.1:0-5263 GCA_035553235.1 Pyrinomonadaceae bacterium
GGCCCAACGTTATAGCTCTGCATGTCAGGAAAATAACTGATTGACTCGGCATAGCTGTCGATGCCGTGGGTGAGGTGATAATCGACGTAGTAGCTGTCGAAACCGATCTGTTCTTCAAACAGTGAATACATAACAACTGCCGCGACCCCTGCATCTTCCAGACGGCGGATGCTGTCGACGGTGTGTGAGAGTGGCGAAGACGAAGCTACTATGGGGTTCTTCAAGCTCATGCCGAGATAGTTTGTTGTTAAGTTCATCGCGGTTCCTCCGACCTTCGCCTTTTCACAAAAACGGACGGCCTCGCTCTTCTCTGCGCAACCTCTGCGTTCTCTGCGTCTCTGCGGTGAGTTTCTGCTGTCAAATAGTTAACCGCAGAGACGCAGAGAACGCAGAGGTTGCGCAGAGAAATCATCGATATTTTTTGTGCAAACAGCGGGCCCTCATCCTCAACAGAAATTTCTTCAAGCTCATGCCGAGGTAGTTTGTTGTTAGGTTCATCGCGGTTCCTCCGACCTTCGGCTTTTCACAACTGCCGGCCTCGCTCTTCTCTGCGCAACGTCTGCGTCCTCTGCGTCTCTGCGGCGGGTTATTTTCTATCAATTAGTTAACCGCAGAGACGCAGAGAACGCAGAGGTTGCGCAGAGAAATCATCGATACTTTTCGTGCAAGCAGCGGCCCTCATCCTCAACTTACACAGACTGCGCAGCGGGGGCCTGCGCCAATTGTTTGTACCGTTGCCAACGTCGGGTTACGGCTTTTTGTGCTTCGCCAAGGAGAAACTTCGCCACTGCCGGTTCGCTCTGTTGCAACATCCGATAACGGCCTTCAGTGTAGATGTAGTCCTGAAGCGGAATCTTTGGATCACTCGAGTCGAGCTGGAACGGATTCTTGTTCTCTTCAACTAATTTGGGGTTGTAGCGATAGAGTGGCCAGTAACCCGACTCGACAGCGAGCTTCTGTTGGCGCATGCCTTTGGACATGTCGATTCCATGAGCAATGCATTGACTGTAAGCGATAATCAGCGACGGTCCCGGATGAGCTTCCGCCTCGAGAAACGCTTTGATCGTGTGCGTGTCGTTTGCGCCCATCGCGATTTGTGCGATATAGACGTCGCCATATCGAATGGCCGTCATGCCCAAATCCTTCTTTGCACTTGTCTTGCCACCAGTCGCAAACTTCGCCACGGCGCCGAGCGGTGTTGCCTTCGAGGCCTGGCCGCCCGTGTTTGAGTAAACCTCTGTATCCAGCACCAGGATATTGACGTTTTGACCACTGGCGAGAACGTGGTCCAGGCCACCGTAGCCGATGTCATAAGCCCATCCATCACCGCCCACGATCCAAACGCTTTTCTCGACCAGCGCATCAGCCAGGCTAAGCAGATCGCGAGTTTCTGGTTTATCGCTGGCGCTTAACTTCGCTTTCATTGCCGCAACCAATTCACGTTGAATGTTGATGCCTTCGTTAGTTGATTGGTCAGTATTGAGCAGACCCTTAGCCAGCGATTCTCCAACGACGTCGCTAAATCCCTGCACGAGACTCTTTGCGTATGACTTCTGCTGATCGAGGGCGAGTCTCATGCCTAGTCCGAATTCGGCGTTGTCTTCGAAAAGAGAGTTACTCCACGCCGGGCCGCGGCCGTCTTCGTTCGTAGTGTAGGGAGTCGTGGGGAGATTGCCGCCGTAGATGCTGGAACAACCAGTGGCATTTGCGATTATGGCGCGGTCGCCAAAGAGTTGAGTCAACAGTTTGATATAAGGCGTTTCCCCACAACCTGCGCAAGCGCCCGAGAACTCGAACAACGGTTGTAACAGTTGCACGTTCTTGACGGAGTTGAATGCAATCAGACCATTCTTGTGCAAGTCCGGAAGTTTTAAGAAGTAATCCCAGTTGACTCGTTCACTATCTCGCAAGGGCAACTGCGGCTGCATATTGAGAGCTTTACGCGACACGTTGCTCTTATCTTTAGCCGGACAGATTTCGACGCAAAGCTGGCACCCCGTGCAATCTTCAACGGCCACCTGGATCGTGTACAACTTATCGGAAAACTCCCGCCATTTTGCCGGCATCGACTTGAATCCCGCCGGTGCGTGAGCAAGATCAGTTGTCGAACAAACTTTCGCCCGAATCGTCGAATGGGGACAAACCATCACGCACTTGCCACACTCGATACATAAATCCGGTTCCCACACGGGTACGTCTTGCGCGATGTTCCGCTTCTCCCAACGCGTGGTGCCGACCGGATAAGTTCCGTCTTCAGGAAAAGCACTCACCGGGAGCAGATCGCCGCGGCCCGCGATCATTTCGGCAGTCACATTGCGCACGAAGTCTGGAGCATCAAGAGGCACTTTGGACGTGAGTTCAATAGTGCTGCTCACCGTCTCGGGCACAGCAATCTCGTGCAGATGAGCAAGAGCCGCATCAACCGCCGCAAAATTCTGTCGCACCACCGGCTCTCCTCGCTTGCCGTAGGTTTTGCGAATGAACTCCTTGATCTTCGAGATTGCTTCATCGCGGGGTAATACACCGCTCAGTGCAAAGAAGCAGGTCTGCATGATCGTATTGATCCGATTGCCGAGCTGACTCTTCCGCGCGACGTCGCTCGCATCAATCGCATAGACCTTCAGCAGCTTGTTGATGATTGTTCTCTGAACGTCCGCCGGCAGATGATCCCAGACTTCAGATTCACTATATGGACTGTTGATTAACAGAGTTGCGGATTCGACTGCTGACTGAAGTACATCGTACTGATTGAAGAAAGAAAACTGATGCACGGCGATGAAGTTGGCACGCTGAATGAGGTAGGTGCTCTTGATTGGTTGAGGACCAAAGCGCAGGTGCGACACAGTCATGGCGCCGGCTTTCTTCGAATCGTAAACAAAATAACCCTGCGCGTAATTTGGCGTTTCTTCACCGATGATCTTGATCGAGTTTTTATTGGCGCTGACGGTGCCGTCTGCACCGAGTCCCCAGAACATCGCGCGAATCTGATCGTCAGGTTCAGTGCTGAAGGATGCATCAAACGGAATACTCGTGAACGTGACGTCGTCGTCAATCCCGATTGAGAAATGGTTCTTTGGTTCAGGTTTCTTCAGCTCGTTGAAAACGGCCTGGACCATTGCTGGTGTAAACTCTTTCGACGACAGACCATAACGTCCGCCGACGACGCGCACATCGTGCTTCGCTTCGCAGAGTGCCGTCACAACGTCCTGATATAGCGGTTCCCCCGTGCCCCCGGGTTCTTTCGTACGATCGAGGACTGCAATCGTTTTTGTTGTGGTAGGGAGAGCATCAATGAAGTGCGATACTGAGAATGGCCGGTAGAGCCTGACCTTCAAGAGTCCGACCTTTTCACCAATCTGGCAGAGAGAGGCAACAGTTTCTTCCGCGGTCTCACATCCGGAGCCCATCATCACGATGACACGCTCGGCCTTTGGATCGCCGACGAACTCAAACAACTTGTAACGGCGGCCGGTGAGCGCGGCGAACTTTTCCATTGTCTTGTCAACGATCAGAGGCGTTTGCAGATAAAAGGAATTCGCCCGTTCGCGTGATTGAAAAAAGACGTCAGGATTTTGCGCAGTGCCCCGCATTACGGGCCGATCCGGAGTCAGCGCCCGTGCGCGATGCTGGCGCACGAGTTTCTGGTCCATCATGGCCGTAATGTCTTCCTCCGAGAGCTTCGCAATCTTCATCACTTCGTGTGACGTGCGAAAGCCATCGAACACATGAAGGAACGGAACGCGGGCTTCGAGAGTGCTCGCTTGCGAGATTAAGGCGAAATCCATTACTTCCTGAACGGAATTGGCAAACAACATGGCCCAGCCGGTCGATCTCGCAGCCATAACGTCACTGTGATCTCCGAAGATGGAAAGGCCGTGAGTGGCGATTGTTCGCGCTGCGATGTGAAAGACGGTGCTGGTTAGTTCGCCCGCGATCTTGAACATGTTGGGGATCATCAACAGCAATCCCTGACTGGCCGTAAACGTCGTCGTTAATGATCCGGTCTGCAAACTTCCGTGGACGACGCCCGCCGCCCCGCCTTCGGATTGCATCTCGCGCACGAGGGGTTTCATGCCCCAGATGTTTTTCTCATTAGCCGCCGACCAGGCATCAGCCGATTCACCCATTGGGGAGGAAGGTGTGATCGGATAAATCGCGATCACTTCGTTCGTCTTGTAAGCAACGTAGGCTGCTGCTTCGTTGCCGTCGATGGTTACCGTTTGTTTCATTGGCTGGGAATTCCTTCGCAGTGGGCCATAAAAAAGCACAAAAAGCACAGAATGTAGTTAAAGACGCAGGCCTCACATTTGCGCTTTTTGTGCCTTATCGGGGCTACCTATTCTGCCTTACTCGTTGGAGGAGGACGCGTGTTTCGCTCGCTCGTCCTCGATCTCCTTGATCCTGGCACGAAGCCAGTCGGTTACCTTTCGCTCGAGCTTTGCTTCGTTGTCCTGCAACTGTAAATCCTCGATGGTTTCTCCATCAGTATTTAAAGGAATGAAGTGACAGGGCACCGCTTCAGTCCGGTGCTCCGGGCTGACAAACTCGAGCAGGTGACATTCGTTACAGGGGTGAGCGCGATACGGGTAACCATAGTTAATGCAGGTCAGGGAATCCTGAAAGGTAGATTTGCTTTGCCACGGCGTACGAACCGATCGTCCATAGCCTCCTTTCTCGACAAAGTCCAACTCTTCTTTGAGAAGTTCGAGAAGATCGCGCTCATCCGTTGCCATCGCAGTAAACCTCCTTCTCCTGATTAAGTCTGGTTGAGCCGCCGTCAGCTCAGTGATGTTGGCGGCCGGCATTCCCGCCCTCGAACGGCGCAAGAAACATGCCACGTCCACCGGCGAGTTTTTCGCGAAGAGTATTAGTTTTGCTGAGCGCGGCTGTGAGTAAGCTTTCGCAGTCGATGAGGAAAAGTCCTCAGTTGGATCAATTCGAGTGCGAACCTGGGCCTCTTTGTTAGCTTTTACGCTTAATCTATACTGCCTGGGCGCCACTAAGCATAGCTGCATTGGAGTTGGCACGTACTTCGGAAACAAAAGATTTCGCTCTTCACGAAGTTCTAACTTTACGAATGCCGCATCATAACTACCGCATGCAGCGGACGCTGGGGAACGTTAATCAACACGAGCTGTAAGAGTGTTGAGTTTGGTCCCGCGCCACTGCTGCCTGGCGTTATGCAGCTTCACTTGCATCTGAACGAGAGGGCTAATGAGATATCAACGGTCAATCCTGCGGCCTCTTTTTCTAGTGGCCTCGA
>DATNDM010000292.1:0-2080 GCA_035553235.1 Pyrinomonadaceae bacterium
AAGTTTTTGGTGGCCCAGGGCGCGACCGTCGCGCTCACCGATCAGAAGCCGATCGAGAAGTGGACGCCTGAAGCTTTGGCGTTGAAAGAGTCAGGCGTGGGTTTGTTGCCGGGCGAGACGCCGAGCTGGCTGCTCGATCAACTCGACCTCGTGGTGGTCAGTCCTGGCGTTCCAGCAACGATCATTCCGATTCGTTACGCCGAGCGAGCGGGCGCTGAAGTCATCGGTGAAGTCGAGCTCGCGTATCGCTATTTGAAAGGTCGCATCGTTGCGATCACGGGGAGCAACGGCAAGACGACGACGACATCGCTTATCGGTGAACTGCTGCGCGACGCCGGATTGCCGGTGCAGGTTGGGGGCAACATCGGTAAACCACTGATTTCGATGATCGAGACTTCGCGCGACGATGGTTGGACAGTCGCGGAGCTTTCGAGTTTTCAGCTCGAAACTATCAAGACGTTTCGGCCGTCGATTGCGGTCGTGCTGAACGTGACGCCGAATCACATGGACCGTTACGAGACCTTCAACGACTACGCCGCCGCGAAGCACCGGATCTTCCTGAACCAGACGAGCGAAGACACGGCGGTGCTCAATGCGGACGACCCGACGGTGTCGTCGTGGGCGAGTGGCTTGCGGGCGCGAGTAATGCAGTTCAGCGTCAGAAGAGAGTTGGACAACGGCGTGTATCTCCGCGGGCGGGAGTTGATTTATCGCGAACAAGTGCTGCTGAACGTTGACCAAATGAAACTGCGTGGGATGCACAACGTGGAGAACGTCGCGGCAGCTTTCACGGCCGGAATCGCAGCGGGCGCTTCGATCCAATCGATGAACCGCACCGCGAAGCGATTTGATCCGGTTGAGCACCGGTTGGAGTTTGTGACCGAGATTGAAGGCGTGAAGTTTTACAACGACTCGAAAGCGACGAGCGTCGACGCGACCTTGAAGGCGCTCGAAGCATTCGCAAACGAAACCGGTAAAGTTGTTTTGATTCTCGGCGGCAAAGGCAAGAAAGCGCCGTACGCGCCGCTCGAGCCGCTGGTCCGCACGAAAGTCAGGAAGCTCGTGTTGATTGGTGAGGATGCTGACACGATCGCGAACGAATTGGGAACAAGCGCGCCGTTCGAGCGCGCATCTGACATGAAAGACGCAGTCGCGCGTTCGTTCGCGGCTGCTGAGAAAGGCGATGTCGTCCTGCTCGCTCCAGCCTGTGCGAGCTTCGACATGTTTGACAGCTTCGAACACAGGGGAAGGGTGTTCAAAGAAGAAGTCTTTTCCACAAATTGCACAAGATCTGCGTAATCTGTGGATGGCTTGTTGATTGAGATGGCTCGGAAACTAGCTCCAGATAAATGGCTCTTCGCGGCGACCGTTGGCCTCGCGCTGTTCGGTGTCGTGATGGTCTATAGCGCGTCTGCTGTGTTGGCCCAGAAGGAGAACGGCGACCAGTTTCACTACGTGCTCAAGCAAGGAGTTTGGGTCGCGATCGGTTTTGTCGTGATGCTGCTCGCAATGCAGTTCAACTATCAACAACTGAAGAACCGCCGGGTCGTCTACACGCTCTTGTTGCTCTGCACGATCGGCCTCGTCTGCGTGTTTGGCTTTAGCAGCACAAACGGCGCGCACCGCTGGATAAAGCTTCCCGGCGTCTCAATGCAGCCGAGCGAGGTGGCAAAACTCTCGCTCATCATTTTTCTCGCATACTTCCTCGAAAAGCGCGCGGGTGAAGAAGGCGACTTCTGGCGCACGTTTGTTCCCTGCGGCGTCGTGACCGGCTGGCTCGCGTGCCTCGTCGTGATCGAGCCGGACTTCGGCACCGCGATGATGCTTGTGCTGATCTTCACCGTCGTGATCTTTACTTCCGGTGCGCGTGTGCTTCATCTCGCGATGGCTGCCGCACCCGCGCTCGTCGTCGCTGCTGGTCTACTGATCTTTGTGCCCTGGCGCTTAAAACGACTGATCACGTTTCTCGATCCGTGGGCCGATCAACAGGGCACCGGTTTTCAAGTCGTGCAGTCGCTGATCGCGATCGGATCGGGTGGGACGAACGGGCTCGGGTTCGCGCAGGGCAAACAGAAGATGC
>DATNDM010000293.1:0-5706 GCA_035553235.1 Pyrinomonadaceae bacterium
CGATCACGAGGAAGGGGTTGGGGATCAACTTCGATGCGTATCAGGTTGGACCGTACGCTGCTGGTCCGCAGTTCGTGCTCGTTCCTTACGCAAATTTGAAGGATGTGATCAATCCAGATGGTCCGGTCGGACAGTTCACGAAGTAAGACGCGGATGAACCCGGATTAACGCAGATCTGCGTTCATCCGCGAAAATCCGCGGCTAAAATAAAACGCGAGCAAGAACGCCAGCAACATGATTCCGGCGCCTGTCCAGAAGGTCACGAACAGCGAGTGGTCGCTCATGTAGTGCGACAGCCCATCAGCACCGAGATGTGCGATCGAGCTGCTGATTAACAACGCCGCGAGCGTAGGGCCGACGGCGCGAGCGAGACTGGCAGTTGATTGCGTCACGCCTAAAACAATCCCTTGTTGCGCGGCGCCGACACTCTTCGAAGCGAGGCTCGTCAGCGCGGGTGTCGCGAGCGAGTTGCCCATCGAAAACACACCGCCGCCGATCAGCAACCCGGCCAAACCTCCAGCCGCTGGTCCAACAAACGGCACTGCAAACAAACTGATCGCGAAACACAGAGCGCCGACCATCACGAGCGGCAGTTCACCAAACCGCTTCACCAGTCGACCAATCAATCCGCCCTGGATGATCACTGCAATCAATCCGACGTACGCGAACAGATAACCAGTGTGCTGCGCGTCGTAGCCAAAGCGAAACATCGTGTACAGCGAAAACGACGTCGTCATGATCGAGAACGCGACGATGAAGAGAAAATAAATCACTAACACAAACGCGAGCTTTGGTTGCTTCAATGCGCGTCCGACTTGCTTCCAACTGCGCCCGCCGGCGCGGTGCTTTGCTGGATGATCGGCAGTGACTGTTTCGGGTAGCGTGAAGTACAACAACAACGCGTTTGCAAAGCACATCGCGGCCGCGAAATAAAACGGCACGTGAATGCCCCAACGACTCAGGATCCCACCGATCGCTGGTCCGAAAATAAATCCGAGACCAAACGCCGCACCGATCATTCCCATCCCCTTCGCGCGGTTTTCTTCAGTTGTGATATCGGCGATGTAAGCTTGCGCGGTTGAGATGTTGCCGCCCGTGATGCCGTCGAGTATGCGACCGAAGAACAGCATCGTGATCGTGGTTGCGAGACCGAGTATGAGAAAGCCGATGCCCGTTCCGATGATCGAGAGTAACAGCACCGGTCTGCGTCCGTACTTGTCAGACAGCCCGCCGAGCACCGGGGAGAAGATCAGTTGCATGATCGAGTACGAAGCGAAGAGGAGGCCGACGACGCGCGGTGTAGCGCCGAATGCGGTGCCTTCAGCGTAGAACGGCAGCACCGGAATGACGATACCGAAACCGACGAGATCGATGAAGACGGTCGTAAAGATGACGATGAGCGGTGAGCGCTTCATGTTCTGATCGAGATTATCTGCGGCCCCCGCGGCCTCCGCTCAATGCTCGATCGATTGAAGCTTGTCCGCCGCCCGCGATCAGCAATGCGATCGCTATCGCGAGCAACGACATCGGATATTCATAGCCGCGGTTCGCAGCGAAGAAGCCGCCAGGCCAGTGCACGCCCGCGATTGCCGTCACCATCACGCACGCGATACAAAAGGCGCCGACGCGCGTCAGAAACCCGACGCCGACGAGTACTCCGCCGACAAACTCGGAAAACGCGGCGGCCGTGAGCCACAACCATGCGGGTCGCATGAAGCCGAACGGAGTGTTGCCGGAAATGTATGTCTTGAAACCCGGTCCGTTGAAGGTGCCCAGCACTTTTTGTGAGCCGTGGGCGATGAACACAGCCGCGAGCGCCAAACGGATGGGCACTGTGAACCAGGTTGGAGAGGTGGCGATGATTCGTCGAAACATTTTCGATCTCGTTTTTGCTGTGGATTACACGAGCGCGGAGATAGTAACATCCGTTGACAGGATTACAAGATGACGACGATTGATGGTGACCCTAATTTGAACTGCTTCTCTGTGCGACCTCTGTGTTCTCTGTGTCTCTGTGGTGATTGCCGGCCAACACAACCACCGAGACACAGAGAACACAGAGGTTGCACAAAGAAATCTCTCAAACTAAAGCACTACCCGACGATTCATGCATAAGAGCCCCGTTCTGTGCGCCGCCGCCGCGTTGTTGCTCCTGTTGCCGATTTTGGTCGCGGCGCAAACGCCGCCGCCGCTACACATCGCGTTTACCGTGTCGATGGCGCAGCCACACGCACACCTGTTCGAGATCGAGGTCGCCGTTAGCCGCACCGGCAATGCTCCTCAACAAGAACAGCTAATCATGCCCGTTTGGACTCCCGGCTCTTACTTGATCCGCGAGTTTGAGCGCAACGTGCAGGAGTTTTCCGTACGCGACGAGGCGGGGACCCCGCTGAAATGGGAAAAGACAAACAAGAACACCTGGCGCATCTTCACGAACGGCGCGCGTGCGTGGCAGGCGACGTATGTTGTTTACGCGAACGAGCTGTCGGTGCGGACGAGTGAGCTCAACTCGGACCACGCATTCTGGAACAATGCGAACCTGCTGATGTATCTCGACGGCTTTCTGAAGTCGCCTTCCACTGTGCGCGTGCTCGCGCCCGACGTTTGGAAAGTCGCGACCGCACTGCCGGCAGTGCCCGGACAACGTAATATCTTCCGCGCCGAGAACTTCGACGTCCTTTACGACTCACCTTTCGAAGCCAGCAACTTCAAGACGATCGTCTTCAACGTCAAAGGCGTGCCGCATCGCATCGTGATCGATGGCATTGGGAACTACGATCCGGAACGCATGCGCCGCGACGTGCAGAAGATCGTCGAGACGGAAGTGGAGTTGATGGGCGGCGAGATTCCGTATCGCGACTACACGTTCTTTCTGCATCTGCGAGCGAACGGGGGCGGCGGACTCGAACACCTGAATTCATGCGCGCTCGGTTATCCGCGTTTCGGTTTCACCATTCGCAGCGGCGAGCGCGCGACTTCAGCCGCGCCGAACGCCACCGAAACGCCTGAGCGCGATTATCGCGGCTTCCTCGCGCTCGTATCGCACGAGTTTTTTCATCTGTGGAACGTGAAACGAATCCGTCCGGACGCACTCGGTCCGTTTGATTACACGCAGGAGAACTACACGAAGGTTCTCTGGGTGGCCGAAGGCATCACCGATTACTACGCCGATCTCGTTTTGCGTCGCGCGGGGCTGATCAGCGAGAGTGAGTATCTGAGTGCGACGGCGCGCGCGATACAAAACTTGCAGAACACGCCGGGACGGCTGGTGCAGAGTGTAGAGGAATCGAGTTTTGATGCGTGGATCAAGTATTACCGGCAGGATGAGAACTCGGTTAACTCGCAGATTTCGTATTACGACAAGGGCGCGCTGCTCGGGTTGTTGCTCGATCTCGAGATTCGGAAGCGGAGTGGTGGCGCGAAGTCGCTGGACGACGTGATGCGTTATCTTTATGCGGAGTTTTTCAAGAAGAACCGCAACTATGGGCCAGCGGATTTTCAGAAGGCGTGCGAGTTGATGGCGGGCGCTAGTCTCGATGAATTTTTTACGAAGTACGTGCATGGGAAAGAGGAGCTTGATTACAACGGCGCGCTCGCGGCGGCGGGGCTACGATTGGAGCTGAGCGCCGCGCCGGGTGCGAAATTGTATTTCGGGGCTGATCTCGCGCAGGAAGATGATCGATTGATCGTGCGGCGGGTTTATGCGGGTTCACCGGCTTACGAGTCGGGATTGAATGCAGGCGACCAGATCGTGGCGATGGATAATTTGAGAGTGACGCGCGATTTCTTCAATGCGAGGCTCGCGGAGAAGAAGCCTGGTGATTTGGTGAATTTGACGATTTTCAGGTTTGATGATTTGAGCACGTTGTTGATCAGGTTGAGTGACAAGCGCGAGATGACGTATCGCATCGCGCCGGTGGCGGCTGCGACGGCATTGCAGAAACAGATCTATGCTAATTGGTTGAGGTAGTTGTTACACAGGACCTACAAGATTTTTCAGGATCAACATGTAAGTCCTGTTCAAATCCTGTAAATCCTGTCTAAGACTGACGATGTCTTCCACGTACCAACATATTCATTTCAGCATCGATGATCGCGTCGCGCGGATCACGTTTGCGAAGCCGCCGCTGAATGTTTTCAACATCGCGATGATGCGTGAGATCACTACCGCGCTCACTCAATGCGCGGAGCGCGAGCTCGTCGCGATCGTGTTCGATGCGGACAAGAGTTGTCGCGCGTTCAGCGCGGGCGTCGCCGTCGAGGAGCACGTGCAGGAAATGATCTTCCAGATGCTCGACGCGTTCCATGCGATCTTTCGACAGTTGGAACAATTAGCGAAGCCCGCGATCGCTCTCGTTGACGGCGCGGCACTCGGCGGCGGCTGTGAACTCGTCGCTGCCTGCGATATCGTCATCGCATCGGATCGGTCGCGTTTTGGCCAGCCGGAGATAAAACTGGGCGTGTTTCCGCCGGTCGCTGCCGTGCTGTTGCCGCGCGTGATTGGTGAAAAGCGTGCGCGCGAGTTGATACTGACGGGTGAGATAATCGACGCGGTCGAGGCAGGAAAGCTCGGACTATGCAACCACGTTGTGCCGAGCGCTCATCTCGAACCAAAACTGCTCGAGGTGCTCGGGAAGTTAAGAGAACTGTCGGGCACATCGCTGGGATACGCGCGGCAGTCGCTCGATCTCGGCCGCGGTAGGTCGATTGACGCCGCGCTGGACGAACAGGAAAACATCTACCTGCACGAGTTGATGAAAACGCAGGACGCGAACGAAGGCGTGAAAGCGTTCATGGAGAAGCGCAAAGCGATCTGGCGCCACCGTTAAAGTAATGGAAAATATTTCACGCAAAGGCGCAAAGTTGCAAACGAAGACGCAAAGGGTTTCCTTTGCAACTTTGCGCCTTTGCGTGAAATATTTTTTGGTAACTGCGGTCGTCCTGACCTGTGTTGGCGTCGCTTCCTCGCAAACAAAACCCGCGCGCGCGCACGCCTCGATGTCGCCGGAAGCAAAGGAGCTGCTCGAACAAGCGATCGGAGTCGTCTGCACGCAAGCGAAACTCGACCCGCAGAGCAGCGTCGCAATCGACGAGATGCAGGCGCGCCCGTCGCTGCCGGTGCAAAGCCCTGAAGCTCGCGCTGGTGCTGAACGCGCACAACGACTGCTTCCCGTCGCGAAGACACTCGTCATCAGCTCGCTGCGACAACTATCAACCGATTACGGTTTGCAAAAGTCTCCGCGTTTCAACGTGCGGCTGCGCCTCGCGATCGCGCGCGTGAATTCGGTCAAACGCGTGCGCCCTGACATGGATTCGCGCGACAACGCTTCGGTCTATCTCAGCCGGC
This sequence comes from Pyrinomonadaceae bacterium, assembly GCA_035553235.1. Lineage (GTDB taxonomy): Bacteria > Acidobacteriota > Blastocatellia > Pyrinomonadales > Pyrinomonadaceae > PSRF01. The sequence continues at coordinate 5,348 of DATNDM010000293.1, forward strand.
CGCACGTGATAACGTTCGGCACGATCTTTCTCGCGGGGTTGCGTTCGGACGAAGGAATGATCAGCGTGCTGGCGCACGAGTTGATGCACATCGCCGACGGCGACAACGATAGTTTGCGTGCACTCGTCGGCGCGATTGGCAACAAGGCGTCAGATCTCACCGGGCTCGATATTCACGGGCAGCGCGGCGAGGAGGTGACGTGCGATTTGATTGGGGCGATGGCTGTGCGTGCGTTCATAGTGAGCACGCCCGGTTACGAGTCTGTCGCGCGACGGTTAGCACGTTCGGTCCAACACAACTGCGTCGACCTTGATGAAGGCGACGAAGATCATTTGTCACCACGTAACACAATTCGTGCG
>DATNDM010000294.1:0-4637 GCA_035553235.1 Pyrinomonadaceae bacterium
CGTAAGTCACAAATGGTGTACGTGACTTATGTGCGTTTTGTGGTCTGCTTTGTGCTTTTTGTGATCCTACTCGTATCGTAAAGACTCGATTGGATCCAGGCGCGCGGCTTTCCAAGCGGGCCAGAGGCCGAAGATGAGGCCGATGCCGACGCTCGCGATTAGGCCACCGATGGGCGCCCAGATCGGGACGTAAGACGGCAGCAGCAGCCGCAGCAACAGCGACACGCCCCAACCGATCGAGAGTCCGACAATCCCGCCCAGGCCCGTGAGCGTCGCTGCTTCGATCAGAAACTGCCACATGATATCGCTGCGCCGCGCGCCGATCGCTTTGCGGACGCCAATCTCGCGCGTGCGCTCAGTGACTGACACGAGCATGATGTTCATCACGCCGATGCCGCCCACCATCAGACCGACAGAGGAGATCGCGACCATCGCGATCGCAAGACCGGCAGTGATCGATCGGAAGTTATCGAGAATGCTTTCCGAAGTCTCCATTCCGAAATTGTCATTGTCCGCAAACGCCACCTGACGGCGAACACGCAACAAGTCGCGCACCTGGTCCTTGGCCTCGTCCATTCGACCCGCACGCGCGACCGCGAGAATGTAGATGTCGTCAGCATTCGGCTTCAGCTTCTGGGCCACGGAGAACGGTACGTAGATCACGTTGTTCTGATCGTCACTGCCGCCACCTATCAAAAACTGCTCGCGTTTTTCCAGCACGCCCACAACACGAAATTCCGCCGTCCCGATCTTGATCGTTTGCCCAACCGGCGAGCCGATTTTGAAAAAGTCGTCCGCGACTTTCGACCCGACGACACAAACTTCCTGGTTCGTATCGTTTTCCATTTGCGTGAAGAAGCGGCCTTCGGAAATTACCTGCGTGCCGGCTCTCTCGAACTCCGGAAGCGTGCCCTGAAGTGCGACTTGTGCAGACGTCTTGCCGCCGCCGGATACGAGCAGTTTGCCGCCGAAGAAGTTGTTGGTGATGTCGAGAAAGGGAACCGACAGCTCGATCGCTGGCAACGACTGAAGCGCAATCGCGTCGTCGTAGGTCAACTCTTTACGCATGCGCTCTTCGCGCGACAGGCGACCGATGTGAATGCCCGGGTTGTACTTGCTGATATAGATCGAGCGTGTGCCGAACGACTCGACTTCGCGCTTCACGGAAACGTCGATGCCGCTGATGATCGAGGCGATCAGCATCACGGTGATGATGCCGATGACGACGCCGAAGACCGTCAGAAACGAGCGCAGTTTGTTCGCGCGCAACGTCGCCAGGGCCATCATGAGGTTTTCGAAAATGTCGCTTCTTAGAATTTTCATGTTTGAGACCTGGTCTAGTCGGACCTCAACGCCTCGATCGGATCCAATCGTGCCGCTCTCCATGCGGGGAACAGGCCCGACGCGACGCCCGCCGCGCCTGACACTGCGAGCGCTCCGGCAATGGCCCATATCGAAAGGTAAGTCGGAAAGATGAGTGCCGTCACCACCAGGCCCACCATCCACGCCAGGAAAATTCCCACGGCCCCGCCAATCGTAGAGAGTGTGACTGCCTCGACCAAAAACTGTTTCAGAATGTCGATCTTTCGTGCACCCAACGACTTTCTGATACCGATCTCCTTGGTACGTTCAGTCACCGAGACCAGCATGATGTTCATGATCACAATCGCGCCGACCACCATCGCGATAGCGGGAACAGCGATCGCGACGATGAAGATGGTCCCGAACAGTCGGTCGCGCAAGCCGGTGATCGCATCGGGCGTGACGATGCCGAAGTTGTCTTTCTCGCCCGGTCCAAGCTTGCGACGAACGCGCATCAGGAAGCGCGACTCTTCGACCGCGTCGTTGAAGCGCTCGTCTGTTATCGAAGTGGCGATGAAGTAAACCGACCGCTGGCGAATGAGCGAGCCGTAGTTCACGGCGTAAGTCTTCAACGGCAGGATGATGAACGTGTCCTGCGGAATACCGAACACGGTTCCTCGCGCAGTTTCAACACCAATCACACGATAGGGAAGTCCGCGCACAGTGATCTCATTGCCGATTACATTTCCAGCGGGAAATAGTTTCGTGGCCACGTCAGCGCCGATGTAAGCGACACGTGCAGCGCCTTCGTCTTCGGGCTCGGCGATGAAACGTCCTTCGGCGACGTCGCGGTTTTCGATATCGACGCAGTTGGCCGTCGCGCCGCTAACGAAGACGTCGTCCAGCACTTCATTGCCGCGCTTGACCTGGGACGGAGTGCCTCTGGCACGCGCGCCAATCTTCCCGATCAACTGCGCGCGTTGTTTCAGATAGTAGTAGTCGTCCATCGTCAACTCTTTGTTACGACGCTGGGCCGCGGCAATCGTATCAGTGTCTTTGAAGTCTTCGAGTGGGTTGAAGCGCTGGATGGTGAAAGACTTCGCACCGATGCCGGCGATCTTCTCGTCGACATAACGATTGAAGCCCGCGATGAGTGAGACGACGACGACAAAAGCCGTAACGCCGACAATCATGCCGAGCAAGGTCAGCGCGGAGCGCAGCTTATGCGCCCAGATCGCTGCCACAGCAAGTTTGAAGGTTTCGATAAACTTCACGGCGATATTACGGGAAGAGCGGGATTACGGTTGCATTATGCAACAATCCTGAAGAATCCTGTAAATCCTGTTAACGACTTACTCCCAGCGCAGAGCGTCAATCGGGTTCAAACGCGCCGCTTTCCACGCGGGCCACAGGCCGAAAATGATCCCCACGGCCGCTGAAATTCCGACGCCGACACCGATGGCCCACAATGGCACGTACGCGGGTAACGGCGAGTACTTGTTCACTATCAAACTCAACGCTTCACCAACAGCCAACCCTGTCAAGCCGCCGATCGCCGTCAGCACCACTGCCTCGATCAGAAACTGCGACAGGATGTTGAACCTCGTCGCCCCGACTGCTTTGCGCACTCCGATCTCTTTCGTTCGCTCCGTGACGGAGACAAGCATGATATTCATCACGCCGATGCCGCCGATCATGAGTGCTACAAAAGAAATGGACGTCAGCACGAGCGCGGTTGCCCCGGTTAGTTGATTGTAGACGTCGAGCAGCGAGTCCTGCGACGAGATGCCGAAGTTGTTAGGCGCGCCGACCGGCACGCGACGCCGGCGCCGTAGAATGTCAGTGATCTCGTCAATCGCCGACTTCACATAAGCACGCGAGCGCGGTCGCACGATGATGAAGAACACGACTTCCGGAAACGGCGGATCGGGATTGTACTTATCGAATGTCGTGATCGGAATAAAGATCGAGTTGTCGCGCGACTGGCCGAAGAAGTTGCCCAGCGGCTCCATCACGCCGATGACGTGATACGGATTGCCATTGATCCGCACGTCTTTATCAACCGGATCCTGGTAAGGAAAGAGTGCCTGCTTCACGTCGACACCGATGATCACGACGTTTGATCGGTCCTGCATGTCGATCTCGTTGATGAATCGACCGCTCGCGACGTATTGCGTGTGGACAAACTCGTAATACGGCGTGACGCCGAGAAGAATCGGCGTGTCGGTCTGTTTGTCCTGGTATCTGACCGTGGCCGCGATCATGCGGTGAATCGGCGAGACACCGACGACGGATGGTGCTTCGTTGCGTAGCGCTTCGGCGTCGTCCATCGTCAGGTCTTTGCGATGGATCTCGTCTGGTCCAGGCGGCCGTCCAAAGCTGGGCTCGAACTTGGAGACGAAGATCGTGTTTGACCCGAGCGACTCGATCTGATCGGCGAAAGCTTTGTTGAGGCCCTGGATGATCGACACCATGAAGATAACGGTGAGGACACCGACACTGACGCCGAGAATCGTCAACGTCGAGCGCAGCTTATTCGCGCGCAACGTGTCGACCGCCATGAGTGCCGATTCTTTGATGTCATCCAAACGCATATTCAGTTACTCGCTCGGTATTCATTCAGCCCTGAGGGCTTCGATCGGATCCAACTGCGCGGCGCGCCATGCGGGCCAGAGTCCGAAGAAAATTCCGACCAGCGATGACGCGCCGACGCCGAGCGCGGCGGCCCAGAGGCTGATCAAAAGCGGAAATCCGATGAGCGCTGAAATCCCGTAAGCCAATCCAAAGCCGGTGCCGACACCGATCGCACCGCCCAGCGCCGTCACAGTCACCGCCTCGATCAAAAACTGCGTCAGTATATCTTTGCGTCGCGCGCCGATCGCTTTGCGAATTCCGATTTCCTTCATCCGTTCCGTGACCGAAACCAGCATGATATTCATCACGACGATGCCGCCGACGATAAGCGAGATCCCCGCGACCAGCTGCGTAACGTACTTGATGTTCGACGTCGCCGCACCATAAAGATTCAGAAACACGTCCTGCGTTTCGAGCGCGAAACCCTCGTCTTCCGCGTCAGGCGCTGTGTGACGGCGGCTTCGCATGATCGTTCTGACCTGGTCCTCCGCAATTTCGAGTTGCTCCGTTGTCTGAACCTGAATAAACGTGACGAGCGAACGCCGCCCACCGTACGCCTTCTGATAGGTCGAATACGGAATGTAGACCACGTTGTCGCGCGAAAAGCCAAATATCGACCCCAGCGGCTCGAGCACTCCGAGTATCTGGTACGGGCGGCCGTCGATGCGGAGCTCCTGGCCCACCGCCCTTTCCGCGGGCGC
>DATNDM010000295.1:0-8146 GCA_035553235.1 Pyrinomonadaceae bacterium
AAGCACTGAACGACGCTCGCGCCAAGGTCAACAACGCGCGCGCGACTCACGAACGTCGTCGCGCACTGTACGACAAAGGCGGCATCTCGAAAAAAGATCTCGAAGGCTCGCAACTCGATTTAGAGACGGCCGAAAATGAGCTTCGCCTTCAGGAACAAACTGTCGCACTGCGTGCACACTCGCTGAACCCAAACGATCGCGCACTCGCAGAAGCACGCACCGCCGAAGCGCAACAACATCTCGCCACGCTCGACGCGCAACTCAGCTACGCCACGATTCGCTCGCCAATCACAGGCATCGTCACAGATCAATTTCAGTACGAAGGTGAGTTTGCGTCCGCGGGTGGAAAGCTCGTGACGATCGCTGACACGAGCACCGTGATCGTCAAGGCGCCCTTTTCAGACACCGCCGTGGCCCAGGTGAAGACCGGCGACACCGTAACAGTCGTGCCGACCGACACGTCAGCCGAAGAGATGCATGGACAGGTCACGCTTTTAAGTCGCTCGAGTGATCCGACAAATCGCACGGTTGAAATTTGGGTAACACTGGGAAACAGCGACGGGAAGTTGCGTGCGAATGGTGCGGCGCAGGTCACGATCGCAGCGAACTCGAAAAATGATGCCATCGTCGTCCCGGCGTCGGCGATCACGCTCGAGACGAGTAACGCAAACGAAGGCACAGTAATGGTCGTCGACGATCAAAACGTGGCTCACGAAACGAAAGTGACGATCGGCATTCGCACGGCAGACAGAGTCGAAATCGTCGCAGGTCTGAAGGGCGGCGAAACCGTCGTGATCGAGGGTAACTACGCGCTGCCGGACGGAACGAAAGTCGAGCCACAGATGAACACGGAAAACACGGATCAGGAAGAAGATAAAGAAGATAAGAAAAGGCGCTAAACTTTTTTCTTATCTGTGTTCACCCGTGTTCATCCGTGGCTGAGTTGTTCTTATGTCACTTGCGCAGACAGTTGCACGTCAGTCGCGCGCGATCGTGGTGATCGTGTTACTGCTGTGTGCCGCTGGTATCTATGCCGCGTGGCAACTCCCGATCGCGGTCTTCCCGGAAACTGACTTTCCCCGCATCGTCATCATCGTCGACAACGGTGAAGCGCCCGCGTCACAAACGCTCGTGTCCGTCACGCGTCCGATTGAAGAAGCGATGAACGGTATTCCGGGCATCGCACGCATCAAGTCGAAGACGGCGCGTGGCTCAACCGAGATCAGTCTCTACTTCAACTGGGGCGGCGACATCAATCAGGAACTCAGCCTGGTCCAGGCACGAATGTCGCAACTCGTGACCACCTTGCCGCCGACTGCCGAGATTCGAAACATCGACCGCCTCACGTTTGCAGTCTTTCCTGTAACCGGCTACAGCCTCACTTCAGACAGGCGCGATCAGGCATCGCTGACGGACATCGCGAACTACACCGTGCGGCCGCAACTCGCACGGTTGCCGGGTGTCGCGACGGTCGCTGTCGCGGGCGGGAAGACGCGCGAGTTTCACGTCACGATCGATCCCGAGAAGCTGACGGCCCACAACGTCTCCGCGCAACAAGTGGCGGAAGCGATCAAAAACTCGAACATCATCGTGTCTCCCGGCCTGATCGACGAAAACCACCAACTCGAACTCGCGCTGATCAGCGGTCAGGCGCAGCGCCCCGACGAGCTCAACAAGATCGTCGTCGCGACCGTTAACAACGCGCCCGTGCTCGTGTCAGACGTGGCGACAGTCGCGCCCGGCGTCGAACCGCAATACACGATCGTCACCGCGGACGGACATCCCGCCGCGCTCGTAAACATCAACCGACAACCCGACGCAAACACAGTCGCTGTCGTCGATAACGTGAAGGACGCGTTGAATGCAATGCGCGGTCAGATTCCGAAAGACGTGCGCGTCGCGCCTTATTACGATCAGTCGTTACTCGTGCGCGACTCGATCGATTCGGTGCGCGATTCGATTCTGGTCGGACTGTTGCTTTCAGTCGTGATTCTTTACGCCTTTCTGCGCAACTGGGGCACGACGGCCGTCGCGATAGTCGTGATACCCGTGACGATCCTCGTCACGTTTCTCGCGATGTGGCTCGCCGGGTTGAGTTTCGATCTGATGACGCTCGGCGGTGTCGCTGCCGCGATTGGTCTCGTCATTGACGACGCGATCGTCGTAGTCGAGAACATCTACACACACATATCGCGCGGTGAGCCGCGCCGCGAGGCAGTGCAAAGCGCTGTTTCCGAGATCACGATTCCCATCATCGGCTCGACGATCACGCCGGTGGTCGTGTTTCTGCCGTTGACGTTGTTGACGGGCGTGACCGGAGTCTTCTTTCGCTCACTCGCGTTGACGATGGCGGTCGCGTTGTTGACTTCGCTCGTGCTCGCGCTGTTATTCACGCCCGTGCTGGCGCAGCGATTTGTGAAAGCGAAAGCGGGCGAGGACCTGAACAACGAAGACGAGACGCCGCATGGCAGAGTGCTGGGCGCGATCATTTGGCGTTACGAAGCTGCGCTCGGCTTTGTGTTGGACCGTCGCTGGATCATCGGTCTCACCATCATCCTCGTGTTGGCGGGTTCGTATGCGCTTTATCACGTGCTCGGCTCCGAGTTTTTGCCGGAGTTCGATGAGAGCGCATTCATCCTCGACTACCTCGCGCCGCCGGGTTCCTCTCTCGCCGAAACCGATCGCATGCTTCAGCAGGTTGAAGCGTTGTTGATTAAGACACCCGAGGTGGAAAGTTATTCGCGGCGTACGGGTTTGGAAATGGGACTCTTCGTGACCGAGCCGAACACCGGCGATTTCGCGGTGAAGCTGAAGCCGGGTCACAAGCGCAGCACTCAGGAGGTGATCGCGGGACTGCGCCAGCAGATCGCCGAAACAGTGCCGACGCTCGACACCGAGTTTGTCGGCATCGTGCCCGACGTGATTGGAGATCTACAAGGCAATCCCGAACCGATCGAAGTGAAACTCTTCAGTGAAGACGCAGCGGCGTTGCAGTCGGCCGCTGATGAAGTCGAGACTGCGATCAAGAGAGTGCCGGGCGTGGTCGACACGCTAAACGGCGTCGTGATCAGTGGACCAGCAGTCACGTTCCGGATCGATCCGCTGCGTGCGGCGCAGTTCGGAGTGACGGCAAACGACGTCGCCTCGACGATCACGACGGCGATGTCGGGCGATGCAAGCTCTTCAATCCTGCAAGAGGACCGTCTGATCAAAGTGCGCGTGATCTTTCCGGCGAACGTGCGCAGTTCGCTCGATAGCGTGAAAGCGCTGCAAGTGCGTTCGTCAACGGGTCAGCTCTTCCGGCTCGATCAAGTTGCCGCCATCGACATTGACAAAGGCCAGGCGGAGATCGAGCGCGAAAACCTGCGCCAGATGATCGCTGTCACCGGACGTCTTGAAGGAAGCGATCTCGGCACGGCAATTCGTCAAATTCAGGATCAACTCGCGAAGGACGTAAAACTGCCGGCCGGTATGACGGTGGAGTTTGGCGGACTTTACGAAGAACAGCAGTCGAGCTTTCGTGAACTGATGATGGCGCTTGTGCTGGCCGTCATGCTCGTGTTCATCACGCTGCTCATCGAGTTTCGTTCGTTTGCCCATCCGATCGCGATCGTAACGGGCGCGGTGCTCGCGTTGAGCGGCGTGCTGCTGGCGTTATTCATCACGGGTTCGACGCTCAATGTTGTGTCGTTGATGGGCATGATCATGATCGTGGGCATCGTCGCGAAGAACGGGATCCTGATGCTCGATGCGGTTGAAGATCGTATCGCGCTGGGCGACACGTTAAGAGAAGCACTGCTACGATCCGGGCGTCGTCGGTTCAGGCCGGTGCTGATGACGTCGCTGGCCGCGATGCTGGGCATGTTGCCGTTAGCACTCGCGATTGGCGCCGGTTCAGAGCTTTTGCAACCGCTCGCGATCGCGGTTATTGGTGGATTGACAATGGCGTTAGCATTGTCACTAATCGTCACCCCGACCGTCTACGCGATGCTTTCACGACCGCGCTAAAACCGTTGTAGGGGCGGCCGTCCGTGGCCACCCCGGCGTGGAGTTCAACAGAGCGATTTATAGAAGGAATAGCTTATGCCAAATATCCGAACTGCTTTCATCGGGTTGTCGATTGCCTTTGCAATCTGGCAGGGTGGAACCGGATACAAAGTCGAGACACGTTATCCTGTTCCCGGCAACGGCGGTTTTGACTACGTAACGATCGATAGCAACGCTCGGCGTCTGTACTTGGCGCACGGGACGCAGGTCGACGTGATCGATCCGGACAACGGTAAGTTGATCGGGACCATCGCAGACACGCCCGGCGTTCACGGTGTGGCGCTTGCTCCCGAGTTCAAACACGGGTTTACGAGCAACGGTCGTGAGAACAAGGTTTCTATGTTCGATCCCACGACGTTGCAACTCATTAAGAAAATCGAAGTCGGTAAAGGACCGGACGGCATTTATTTCGATCCCGGCACGAAACGCATCTTCACTAACAACCACGGCTCGCACGACATCACCGCGATTGACGCGAAGACGGGTGAGGTTGTGGGCACAGTGAAGGTCGAAGGCGATGGCGAGTCGGCGGTCGTTGCCGACGGTCTCGTGTACGTAAACCTTGAAGACACAAATGAGGTGGTTGTCTTCGATCCGAAATCCCTCGAGGTGAAGAAACGATTTCCGATCGGAGTCGCGAAAACGCCGACTGGTCTGGCGTACGACGCGAAAACGAAGCGATTGTTTATCGGCTGCCGCAACGAGCCGAAGATGGTGGTAATGGATGCGACGTCCGGGCGAGTAATCACGAGCTTCGCAATCGGGCGCGGCGTGGACTATGCTGCTTTTGATCCAGAGGCAAAGCTGGTTTTCTTTTCCTGTGGTGAAGGCGTGTTGAATGTCTTTCACGAAAAATCCGCGGATGATTACGAAGACGCCGGTGCGGTTAAGACGCAGGCAAGTGCACGGACGATGGCTTTCGATCCGAAGACGAAGAAGATTTTCCTGAGTGCCGCGGAATTTACCGAGAGTCCGGCTGCAACAGCCGGCGGCAGACCACAACGCAGCATCAAGCCCGGCTCGTTCGTCGTGCTGGTCGTTGGAAAGTGATAGAACAAACCACCAGGGGAAATTAAAATGCGAAGAAACAGAACATCGCAGTGCCTCTTCGGTATCGTATTTATGTTGGCAACGACTACTGCTTTGCACGCGCAAAGTCCGTCGCCCACACCGTCGCCGACACCGTCACTCGAACACGAGTTCTTGAAAAACATCCTGCACGATCAGAAGTCGATCTGGACCGCGCCCTTTCACCTCAAAGGAAGCGACGCGAAGTGGGTAGTCCCGGCCAGCATCGGATTCATGGCCCTGGTCACAACTGATCGCATCACGGGCGACGAGATCTTCGAATCGAATCGTCAGGTCAACCTCAGTCGACACATCAGTGATGCCGGATCGATTTACGCACTCGGTGCAGCCGCGTCGACTTTCTATGTGATTGGTCGGAAAACGGGTGACTATCGAGCCCGTGAGACTGGGTTGCTGAGTGCCGAAGCTCTGATCGACAGCGCGATCGTGGAAGGCGTGCTCAAGGGGGTCACGCAGCGCGCGCGCCCGTTGGATGGCGCCGAACGCAGCGAGTTCTTTGACGGCGGCAGCTCGTTCCCGTCCGGTCACAGCACGCAGGCCTGGGCGGTCGCGACTGTCATCGCCAACGAATACAAACATCGTCGGGCCGTGCAAATCGCCGCGTACGGAATCGCGAGCGCGGTGACGGTGGCGCGATTCACGGAACACAAGCATTACCTTTCGGACGTGGTCGCCGGCAGTGCCTTGGGTTTTGCAATCGGAAGGTTCGTTTACAAAGCACATCATCAGGAACCGGTTGAGAGTGATGGCGCGATCACGAAGTCGAATTGGTTCATCACGCCGCAATTCAACCGGCAGGCGCGGCAGTACGGTGTTGCGCTCACGTGGAACTTCTAAGAAGAAGTATCCACAGATTACGCAGATAACGCAGACTGTGCATGATCTGTGTAATCTGTGTAATCTGTGGATGAACGGCCATGTTTGACTCGGTTCGCATCAGACTGACGCTCTGGTATGCGGGCGTACTCGCGCTCTCACTCATCGCGTTTGCCCTCGTCATCTACTACGCCGCCGGAAACATTTTCCACGAGCATCAGGATGAATCGCTACGCTCAACTGCGCAGACTGTCGCAAGCGCGTACGTCGAGGAACTCACCGAAACCCACTCACTCTCGAACGCGGGCGAAGTTGTCCTCGCGGAAATAACCTTCCCAAACCGTTACGTACAATTAGCTGACAACACCGGCAAGCCGATCGCGACCTCCGCGAACCTCGCCGGGTCAACGATCGCGATTCCCTCACCCGTTCTGGCAGATGCGCGGGCGCGGGGTTTTAGTCACATCACTGTCAACGGCTTGCGCGTCACGGTCGTCCCGTGGTCGACAGATCAAACACTCGGATTCGCTGCGGTCGCGGAACCATTAAGCGTCGTCGAGGCTGGTCTACGCGAACTGCGGCGCGACCTTTTCGCGGGAGTTCTTCTCGTCCTGCTGTTAGCCTGTGCGGGCGGATACTTCCTCGCGCGCAAGAGCCTCGCACCGATTGCATCGATGAACAGCCAAACACAACGCATCTCCGCGGAAAACCTGTCTGCACGACTCGACGTTACCAACTCTCGCGACGAACTCGGCCGTCTCGCCACCACGATCAACGACTTGCTCGCGCGCCTTGAAAATTCTTTCAAGGAACAACAACGTTTCATCGCCGACGCTTCGCACGAACTGCGCACGCCGCTTGCGGTGCTGCGCGGCGAGACTGAAGTCGCGCTCGGCAAGACGCGCAGTGTGGCGGAGTATGAGCAGTCTTTGTCGTTGATTCAGGACGAAGCTGAACGACTCTCGCGCATCGTTGAAGACCTCTTCATCCTCGCGCGTCAACCGATAAACACGCGTGCAGCGCTGAACAAGGAACGCGTTTCGTTGGACGACGCGATCCGAGACTGCGCACGCGCGGCGCAAGTGCTCGCGGGTCAAAAGGGCGTACGGTTGCGGTTGGAAAAAGATTCGCCGTCGATCACGCTCAACGGTGATCAGGAATTAATCAGGCGGATGATTCTTAACCTGCTGGACAACGCGGTGAAATACACGCCCGCTGGCGGTGAGATCTCGCTCGCACTCGCACGCCAAAACGGTAACGCCGAGATCGTCGTGCGCGACACCGGCATCGGCATCCCCGAGTCAGCCCAGCCGCGCGTGTTCGATCGTTTCTACCGCGTCGACAAAGCGCGCGCTCGCGCCCTGGGCGGCGCCGGCCTCGGCCTCTCCATCGCACAATGGATCGTGGAAGTTCACGGCGGCGAGATCAGCGTGTCGAGCAGCGTGGGTCAGGGCAGCACGTTTACAGTTGTGTTACCCCTCCACCAAACCTAATCACAACGGACTCACCACGTACGTCAAACATCGAATGTTCGGTCATAAGTTCGAGTGGTGAATTATGATGCGAAACAGTCCGAACTAACACTATGATGGGAGAAGATGCCAGTTACTCTCGACGTTATTACACGGAAGAAGCTAATTCTTGTTCGCCAAATCTATCAGCGGGCAGTTCTTCAAGCCGAGGCTCAGCACAGCTACGTTGATCGGATATTATCGTTAATAGGCTTCGACTTATCGAATGAGACGCTTCTGAAAACGGTGGTTGGAGCAGCGGACCCGCATAAAACTCCAAGTACTGATTTTCAAGGAATTGTACGACAAGCAGATACTTTGCTCGCTACCAACGGTCTACCCGCTCTATCCCATAAGGTACAGATTCAGCACGTCCGAACGCTGAGAAACGATGCGCAGCACAAAGCCAGATATCCGAACGATACGGATCTGAATGATTGCCGGACTATACAAGAGATTTTCTTAAGCAAACGTTTTTGGATGTCTGGGGTGAGAGATTTGAGTCGCTCAGTCTTGTGGATGTAATTCAAGATGTGAGAGTCAAGACCTTTTTGCATGATGCTGAGATGGACTTGGCAAAGGGGGATTATAGAAAAGCAGTTGTAAAAGCCATCGCTGCGTTTGACTGGACAATGGGCAAAGTCACGGATTCCATCGTTGGTAAGATTCCTTATTACATAAAA
>DATNDM010000296.1:0-2989 GCA_035553235.1 Pyrinomonadaceae bacterium
TGTGATTACGACCCGGATTGCCTCGTTAGTGGAAACCGTCGGCAGCGCAGCGCGGCTCGTCGATCCAAACGACATCGACGACCTGGCCCGCGCGATGGTCGAAATGCTAAGCGAGGAACACGTCCGTGACCACTACTCCGAACTAAGCCGTAACCACGTCAAGAATTTCTCCTGGCAACAGACCGCCCTCAAAACCCTCGACGTCTACCACGAAGTGCTAAAAATCTAAGGGGCGGCCACAGAGGGCCGCCCCTAACGAATTCGTTTGTGCCTTTGTGGCTAGAACCGGTTCCGATACTCAGTCGAGTAAATGAAACCGAAAATCATGTGACGGAAGTTGCTCGGATCCGCATTCAGCGTGTCGACCCAGTTCTTGAAGCCGATGGTGTCCGGGTCGCGTCGCAGGTAGCCGAAGTATTGCATCGTCACAAAGCCGCGGTTGAAGAACTTGTCGAATACCGGCTGGCTCTCGATAATCGTTCTCAACACCTGTGCACGCGTCTGCGTTCCGCCGTTCAGCGCCGTTACGAGGTTCGCCTTGTTTGAGATCGTGACGCCCATTGTCTGCTCGAGTTTGTCGAGGTAGCCCTGATTGCTGAGCGCATCGTAAAGCGCCTTGAGTTCGGGCTTAGTCACGAAGTCGTTCATGTACTGGTCTTTGGCCACAGCCTCCTGTTCGGGAGACAGGGCGCCGCCGACCTTCTGCATGTCCGGAATAAACTCGGTGTACAGCGGACGCCGGCCGAGTGCCGCATCGTAGTAGCGATAAGCCCAGTAGCCGCGGCCCTGAAACTCGATCGACTGGTAAAAACCGGCTGAAACGTGGACGCGGTCGCAGCCCGGATTATCGTTTTCGCCAAAGCCGCCGTTCGGACAGCCGTTCAGCGTATCGTTCCAGTTCTTGAAGCCAGTCGAATCTGGCATGCGGCCTAGAAAGTCGATATATTGCTGCTGCACGAAGAAGTCGATGTCGTCGATAGTGATGACTTGATTCGTTCCCGGTCTCAGGCGCACGGGCTTGACCTTGATGTTGCCGTAGAAGAGCTCGGACGGCAGTCCGGGTGTTTCAGTGACTATCCTGAGTGTGGGAGGCGATTGAGCCAGAACGGGGATAGCAGCAGCGCTCAAAAGCGCGATAATCAGAAAACTAAAACCGATCTTCATTGTGTCTCCTAGATTCCCAATTTTGTTTGTTCGGGTGGGCCGGATTGGGGTCTCGTCCGTGAGCGCCAGGCGCTACTAGGGCCGAGTATAGCGATCTGTGCTGGAAGCGTCAATTAAATCATTTATTTGGTAGCCCTTCTCTGTGCAACCTCTGTGTTCTCTGTGTCTCTGTGGTGTTTTTTGCTCGGAATTCATCAACCATGGAGACACAGAGAACACAGAGGATGCACAGAGAAATCCGAGTTTCGGCAAAGCCGGGTTGTACAGAGAAATAAAAATTCAAACACCAGTATTTTCCGGGGACTCAAGGTTCTTAAAGTGTTAATTCTGTCGATTCCGTAAATCCCGTCATCCTGTCGAAGATATGGTCACAGAAGTCCAGGCCAGCCCGTCTGAAATCAAGAGTGACGGACCTCGCATCGAGCTGTCGATACTGATGCCGTGTCTCAACGAAGCTGAGACGCTCGCGACCTGTATCAAAAAAGCGCAAAAGGCCCTCGACGACCTCAACGTCGATGGCGAAATCGTTATCGCCGATAACGGCAGCACGGACGGCTCGCCCGAAATCGCCGCATCTTTAGGCGCGCGCGTGATTCACGTGGCCGAAAAAGGTTACGGCAGCGCGTTGCTCGGCGGCATCAACGCCGCGCGCGGCAGATACATCATCATGGGTGACGCCGATGACAGCTACGATTTCACTAACCTCGGCCCGTTCCTTGAAAAACTGCGCGCCGGCTACGAGCTCGTGATGGGTAATCGCTTCAAAGGCGGCATTGCCCCACGCGCGATGCCTCCGCTTCACAAATACCTCGGCAATCCAGTGCTGACCGGCATCGGACGTATCTTTTTCCGAAGTCCATGCGGTGATTTTCACTGCGGGTTGCGCGGCTTCAGCAAGTCGGCGATTCAGCGTCTTGATTTGCGGACGCGCGGGATGGAGTTTGCCAGTGAAACTGTCGTGAAAGCGTCGCTGCACGGACTGCGGATCACGGAAGTGCCGACGACGCTATCTGTCGATGGCCGTAATCGTCCGCCGCACCTGCGCAGTTGGCGCGATGGCTGGCGACATTTGCGTTTCCTTCTGCTTTACAGTCCGCGCTGGTTGTTTCTTTATCCGGGTTTGTTGCTGATGCTCGTGGGCGCGGTGGCGAGTGGCTGGCTGCTTGTCGGCCCGCGCGTCGTTGATGGCATCACATTCGACATTCACACGTTCCTTTATGCCGCGATGGCGATCGTGATCGGCTATCAGACTGTGATCTTCGCGATCTTCACGAAGGTCTTTGCGATCACTGAAGGACTGCTGCCGGAAGATCCAAGATTGAAGACGCTGTTTAATTACATCAAACTCGAAACCGGCATTCTCGCGGGCGCGCTGCTGCTCCTCGCTGGAATCGGTTTGTCGGTGTACGCGCTGAGTTTCTGGAGTTCGACTTCGTTTGGGCCACTCGAGCCGTCGCGCACGTTACGTCTCGTGATTCCGGCAGTCACGTTCCTCGCGCTCGGCTTGCAAACTGTGTTATCGAGTTTCTTTTTGAGCATACTCGGATTGGAACGACATTGATCGGTACACAAACGGCACAAGAGCACATAAGAATTAATCAATGAAGTTGCCAAGGATTCTGGTTTATCTATGGGTTGCGTTGCTCGCGTTCTCGTTTTACATCGCGGCGCGCAGTGCGTACCGGCAATCGCTCAACACCGAAGAGTTTGCTTACGCCTGCGACTCGTTCGGCTACCTGCGCATGGCGAAAGAGATCCGGCACGGGGTTGAACATGGCGTGTGGCCGGAGTTCAAGCTCGAGTCGCCGCAAACACGTCTGCTGAT
>DATNDM010000297.1:0-2305 GCA_035553235.1 Pyrinomonadaceae bacterium
GGTCACCTGCGCAGCGCGGACCTGGTTGAGAAACGCGTCGAGCTGCCGGCCATCGTGTTGCTTGTTTCCGGTGGACACACATTTCTCGCCCGCATGGAGAGTTTGACTGATATCGAACTGCTCGGCTCGACGCGCGACGACTCAGTGGGCGAAGCGTATGACAAGGTCGCGCGACTGCTTGGGCTCGGATATCCCGGCGGGCCTGCAGTCGATAAGCTCGCGAAGACGGGGAAAGATTCGATTCCGTTTCCGCGGCCGATGTTGAATGAAGGATTTGAGTTTTCATTTTCCGGGTTGAAGTCGGCGGTCGGACGGTTCCTCGACAAGAATCCCGAGGTGGACCATGCCGACGTGGCGGCGTCGTTTGTGAGCGCGTGCATGGAGATCCTCTTGACGAAGTGCAAGCGTGCCCTGGAGGCGTATCCGGCGGAGTGTTTGGTGGTGGTGGGCGGTGTGGCGGCTAGCCCGCAACTACGCGAGGGCGCGGCGGAGCTCTGCGATCGCATGGGAGTTAAGCTGTGTCTGCCGCCGCTGAAGTGGTCCACTGATAACGCAGCGATGATCGGGCTTGCCGCCTGGGACTATCTCGACGCTGGCATCACACCACCACCGTCAGCCACCGCCTCACTCAAAATCACTGAATTTTAGCCACAAAAAGGCACAAAAAGCACAAAACGAAAACCGAGTTTAGAGTCCGGCCTTTAGGCTGCGGTTTCGTTTTGTGCTTTTTGTGCCTTTTTGTGGCTAATTGCGGGTTAGGTTGCGAACGAAGCCCCAGTCGCCGCTCGCGTTCACCTGGATGTTCTGCACATTCTTCCGGGCGATCACCACGTTCGATTGGTACCACAACGGAAACACCGGCACATCGCGGCTCACGATGTCCTGAATCCTCGTGTACAGATTTTTCGCCTTCTGTCGATCGAACGTGTTCACGGCCTCATTAAGCAACGCATCGAGATCCGGGTTGCTGTAGCGGCTGCGATTACGCGAGGGACGCGACTCCGTCGGTATCTCAGACGTCGCAAATAGATCCTTGTAGAAGAGCGGATCCTGGTTTCCACCAACCCACTGTGAATACGAGATCTGAAAGTTGCCGCGCTTGAGCTCGTCAAACAGCGTGTTCTGCTCCGGCGTCTGAATCTCCACCGGAATCCCGACTTCCTTCAAATAGTTCTGAATCACGCCCGCGTACTGCCGCCCCGCGATACTGCTGCCGGAAAGCTTGTAAACGATCGGCTTGTCGAAGCGCATGCGTGGTCCATCACCATCGGGATCGCGAAACCCTGCTTCGTCGAGTAGCTGCTTCGCGCGTGCCGGATTGTACGAATATGTTTGCCCCGGCGAATAGGCCCACGACTCTTCGGGAATGATCGAATGCGCGATCTTCGCGAGTCCCAGCAAAAGGTTCTTGATCAAATTCTCGCGATCGATGGCGTACGCAATTGCCTGTCGTACCTTGACGTTGTCGAGCGGTGGCGACGCCGTATTGATCGTCAGCAAATTCACATTCGAGCCATTGAACACCTTCACTTGCAGGTTCGGGTCGCCTTCGAGTCGTCTCACTGCGTCCGGCGAGAGACTCGTCGGCATCGGTGCGATATCAACACGTCCCGACTGCAACTCCGCCTGTAACTGGTTCATGTCCGAGAGCACGCGCACGCGCACTGACTGCAGCTTCGGCGCGCCTTCCCAGTATTCCGGAAACGCCTCGACGTCGCAGACCTGCTGCGTGTTGTCGTAATGCACAAACTTGAATGGACCACTGCCGAGCGGATGAGTTTTCTGTGACTCGTAACTGTCTCTTGGAATGATCGGGACCGCAACCAGGTTCGAGAGCAGTCCGACCCACGGCTGGATCAACGTCACAACGACGGTGCGCGGATCGGGCGCCTCGACGCTCTTGATGTAACTCTGTTTCTCGGCGCCGGCTTTATAAAAACTCGCCGACTTCGCGAAGTTGCTGGAGAAGACGAGATCGAGCGTGTACTTCGCATCCGCGGAAGTCAGCGGCTGCCCGTTGTGAAACTTCACGCCATCGTGAAGTGTGAACGTGTAAGTCAGACCATCGTCGGAGCGCTTGATGTCAGACGCGAGCTCGCCCACGTAATCAAACTTCTCGTCCTTCTTGACGAGCGAATTGAAAATCAGCGTGCGCACGCGTTCGCTGGCCGCGTCGACCGACGGCGAACCGATGGGATCGATCGTACGGATGTTGTCGCCGAGCGCGATCACAAACGCGTTGCTGCGCGTGCGGCAGCCCGGGGGAATAATCAACAGCAATATTAAAACGAGCAGCAGTACCAGC
>DATNDM010000298.1:0-7955 GCA_035553235.1 Pyrinomonadaceae bacterium
CATCGGTTTTTCACAAAGGACTGCTTTACCTTGCTCCAGTGCACCCACAGCGATCTCCATGTGAGTGGCTGGAGGCGTGACGACGCTGACGAGATCGACATCAGAACGTTGAACCAGTTCCTGCCAATCGTTCGTGACGAATGGAATGCCAAACTCTTTTGCGATTGCGTCCGCACGATCGTGGCTGCGACTTGCAATCGCAACGACCTTTGCGCCCATGCAATCGCGAAAGCCCGGGATCTGCGTAGTGCGGGCAAACCCGGTCCCGATAACTCCGATTCCAACCGGTGACCTCTTCATGACGGTATTATTTAGCCACAGATTAAACGGATTGCACAGATCGATTTTTAATTTTCGCGGCCGGCGAGGCGCGCGATCATGGTTACGAGTTGGCTGGCGCCGATGGGTTTGGCGATATGCATTTGGTAACCGGCGGCGAGGGCCTGACGTCGATCGATGTCGCGCGCGTAAGCAGTTAAGGCCGCCGCGGGGATGTCGCCGCCTTTATCGCGCGGTAACGAACGCACCTGCCGGATAAAACTGTAGCCATCCTGGCCCGGCATCGCGATGTCGCTCAGGATCACGTCCGGTTTCCATTCCGCGAGCTTCGCCAGTGCTTCGTGCGCCGACTCGCAACTCCTCACTTCAGCTCCGGTGCGCGTCATCACAGTGGTGATGATCTGGCGTGCTTCTGGTTCGTCGTCGACGAGTAAAACACGCAATCCATCGAGCAAGTTGTCGCTCGCGCTGATTTCCGGAGCATGTAAAACACTGATGGGCTCGGCGCGATCCGCGAGCAGTGGAAACGTGGCGGTAAACGTCGCGCCTTTGTTCACGCCATCACTGTGCGCCGAAACAGTGCCGCCGTGAAGCTCAACGAGATGTCGCACAATTGCAAGACCGAGTCCCAACCCGCCGAAACTTCGCGTCGTGGAACTGTCAGCCTGGCGAAACCGATCGAACACGCGCGGCAGAAACTCCGAATCGATTCCCTGGCCCGTGTCTTTCACCGTCACACGTGCGTCCGATCCGTGTTGGTCTACGCGTACGGAGATCTTCCCGCCGTGAGGTGTGAACTTGACGGCATTCGACAACAGGTTCCAGATGATCTGATGCAAGCGGGCCGAGTCGGCAGATATCGCACCCACTCCCGGTTCGGCGTAGTAATCGATAACGATCCCCTTCGCGTCGGCCGCGGGTTGCACGACATTGATCGCCGCGCGCGCAACTGAAGCGATATCCAACGGCCTCACGTCGAGATTGAGTTTTCCTGAAACAATGCGCGACACGTCGAGCAGATCGTCGATGAGCTGCGCCTGCATGCGCGCGTTGCGATCGATCGCGTCGAGACCCTGCGCCAGGATTTTCTCGTCGCGTCTGCCTTCACGAAGCACGCTGGACCAGCCGAGTAATGACGTCAACGGTGTGCGTAGTTCATGAGAAAGCGTTGCTAGAAACTCGTCTTTGATTCGATTTGCGGCTTCGGCTTCAGAGCGGGCGCGTTCGGCGCGCAGCAACAGCTGTCCACGCGCTTCTTCCGAACGTTGCAGCTCGCTGATGTATCGGGACAACTCCTCGACGTGCAGTCGTGCGGCTTCAGTCTGTTCCAGCGACGCCTCGATGTTTTTCAGATAAGTTTGATACGTGAAACAGATGATGAGAATGATCGGCGCAGTCGCGACCACCGCATAGAAGCCGTGCCGCGAGATGAGAATCGCGACAATTCCCGCCGCGGACGCACCGGCAAAATAAGTGACGGAGGTCCACAGGTAGTAAGTGCGCCAGGTGTTCCAAACCGAGTCTCTGATCTTGCTTGCCTTCTCAATTGCGATGAGGACGGTATTCGCGCCGTACTGCACGAGGGCCATCATGCAGATGGTGATAAAGAAATCCTTCGTGAAGCCTTGCGGAATGCGCGCGATGGATCCGAATTTCCAGGTCAGTGCCGTAGCCGTGAAGGCGGTTGAAGTTGCGAGGATAGCTGAATTGAACAAAATCGTGCGCGGACGTTTGCTGATAATGAGCGTAGCCGCGACGCCTTCGAGTGCGGACACGAGAATCGCCGCCGCACCTCCGTAAAGCAGCATTGTCAGGAAAACAAAAGTGTCGGCGACTGTGATACGGCCGCTTACGCGCGGAATGGGAATCGCAATCAACGAGCTCGCCATTACCATCAGGCAGAGGAAGCCAAAGCGCGCGTCAATGTCGCGATAGGGCAACTGGTAAATCGACACCAGCACGATCGCGGCGCCCGCAACAACGAGCGACCACATGTAAACCTGCCCGAACTGAGGTCGATTGACGTCTACTTCTGCCGCAGTCATTGTCTTTTACCTCGTAGCCACAGCACACACGGTTTTTATCCACAGATCACGCAGAAATTAAAAACAGTCTGCGTAAGCTGCGGATAAACAGTCGAAGTGACCTGTGATCAGTTTAATAGTCTAAGCAGTCGTTCCCATCGTCTGATGGTGCCGCCATTCTTGAACTGCTGTCGCCATTGAGCATGGCCGACTGAGCGCTGGCTACGAGGTCGCCTGTGATCACGCCGTCGCCCGTAATGACGCCGTCTCCTGTTATTACTCCATCTCCCACCATAGTACCTTCCGCCAGTAAATCCTGGAACAAAAGATTTACCGCGAGGAAGGCCGAACCGTCTCCGGTAATAACGCCGTAACTCGTAAGTATCTGATCGCCCGTGATGACGCCGTCTGAAAAATACGACGGATCGAGAGCGAGCGTGCCGTCGCCGGTGATCACGCCGCTGCCGAGCAGATTGCCCAGCGAGTAAACGCTCTGATACTTCGTGATCAGATTGAGACCGGTGACGTAAGTGTGATTGAGAATGATGCCGCGTGACCACGTGAACGTGTAATTTGCGATCGTAGTCTCGGGCGTTGGTGGATCAACTGTTAAGAGTGATGAGCCAACGGTTGTCGCGCTGCTCAGATCTGTTCGCACTGACTCGGCCAACTGCACCGCACCCGCGACGTTGAGTTGACCAGCGCCCTGCTCGAACATGTTGTAGCCGGCGAGCGGTTGCGCAGTGTACATCAACAAGGCCTTGATCAAATTCGGCGTCAGAGTCGGATTCGCTTGTAGCATCAGCGCCGCGGTTCCGGCTGCGACCGGCGTCGCCATCGAAGTGCCGCTTAAGTACATCATCTTGCGATTGTCAGCGCCGCTGACGCCTGCATCGAGTGATGGTGTTTGCGTGACCAGATAATTGCCGTCAGCTTCCGCGTCGATCAGTTTATTACCGGGCGCAACGAGATCCGGTTTGACGAGATTGTCGTAATGCCTGGCGCCGTCGTCGTCGGTCGTAAAACTTCTGGTTGGACCACGCGAGCTGTACGTTGCGACACCGTCATCACTGCGATCGTCCGTACCGAATGTGTTGGTAGCGCCGACAGTAATCGCCGAAGGTTCATTACCGGGTGAGTGGATGTGACCGTAAAGCTTGTTGCCGTCGCTGTCTTTACCGTTGTTACCGGCCGCAGCGAAGACGACCACGCCGGCGTCGACCAGCCGGCGCACGGCGCGACAAACCGGATCATTGCGATAGGAATCAACAGCAGGCATTCCGAGACTCAGGTTGACGACGCGAATGTTGTAGGTCGTGCGATTCGCCGCGACCCAGTCTAACGCGCGCAGTACGTACGCCGTCGTACCCACACCTGAAGCGTTCAACACGCGCAGATTGATCAGATTTGCGTTCGGCGCGACGCCGACATATTCGCCGTTTGAGATGCGTCCGTTGCCGGCCGCGAGCGAAGCGACGTGAGTTCCGTGTCCGTAAGGATCGTCTGTGCGACCCTCGCCAGTGAAGTCTTCGCTGTAGACGACGCGAACGCCGTTTGATCGATTTAGAAAAGAGCGATGATCGGTGTCGATTCCCGAGTCGATAACGGCGATACCGATCCCGGTGCCGTCGAGCTTCGTGCCGGAAGGTCCAGTGTTACGAATCTGATCCGTTCCGGTTGTCGCCGATAGATGGCCCATCGGTAACACGTCGCGATTCAACGAGACGTACGAAACGTCAGTGCGAGCGGCGAGCGTTGCCGCGGCGGACGCTGGAAGTGTGACGACACGCACGCCGAAAGTCTTCAATTTGCGGATATTCTCGCCGCCTGAGTAGACGAGGGTCGTGTCTATTGTCGGATCAGCCGCGTTGGCCGGTTGAACAATCACGCGGACGAAGTCGCCACCGTGGCCGTCCGCGACTTTTTTCAGGAGGTCTTTCGAGATTTTTCGTTCGAGAGAGACGGTGGACTGCGCATGGGTTCCACTCTCGACTACAAAGAGCGCGGCAAACAGGAGTGCAACGATACTGCTCCAAAGCCAGAGATTTAAGTAACGCTTCATTTGGTACTCCGGAAATCGTGGGGGAATTTCACACTGGGCAATTACGATGAGGGCTTGGGGCTTTTCAGGCGTCCTCTGGGGCTTTGTCTGGGGGAACAAAGTCTAACAGGTTTGAACCATTTAAAAATATGGAGTTTTAGTGTCGGAAAAATACGGGGCTGGAAGTGTGCGGTAGCGGACCTTTAACCGCGGATTAACGCGGATCGAATTCGTCAGCCGGGTTAGTTCTGCTATAAACGGGGGCCATGAAATTATCCACACCACGCATGTTGCTGGTCGCCGTCCTGTTTATCGCATCGCCGGTCGCTATCTATGCACAACGCGAGGCGCTGCCGAAGCTTCTTTCCGTGCGCGAACAGCAAGCCGTGCGTGAGTCGTGGCTGAAGAAGCGCCTCGACACGATGCTGCTGCCGATGATGCGTCAGCAGAAGATCGATATGTGGATCGTCGTGAATGAAGAATTTCATGCTGATCCGGTGACGGAATATATCGCGCCGCCACTTCCCTACGCCGGCCGTCGTGAGTTTTTCATTTTTGCGGATCGCGGTGGAGACAAACTCGATCGCATCGCACTGGTCCGTTATGGCGAGGAACATCTGAAGTTTTTCTTCGAAGTACTAACGCCGCCCGGACGTGAGATTGCAGACACGTTGCGTCGCATAGTGCAGGAACGAAATCCGAAAACCATCGCACTCAACATGGGCGGCACGCGCGGCGCAACCAACGGCATAACTCACGACGCTTACAATTACCTCACCGAAACACTCGGGCCAGACTACGCTTCACGTTTCGTCTCAGCCGCGCCGCTGATTGTCGAATACATGGACACGCGCATACCCGAAGAGCTCGAACATTATCGGACGGCCGTTGCTCTTACAGACATGCTGACGAAGCGTGCGTTTTCAAACGAAGTGATTACGCCTGGCAAGACAACTGTCGGCGACGTTCGTTTTTGGTTTTTGCAACAGCTGAATAACCTCGGGTTAGGTACGTGGTTTCAAGCTGATTTGCGAGTGCAACGGCAGAGTCAGGAGACAGGTAAGACGCTGCAATTTCTCGACGTCGCTGAAGAGGCCACCGTGATCAAACGCGGCGACGTGATTCACATCGATTGTGGACTGAACTACCTCGGCCTGAGCACCGACTGGCAGAAGATGGGATACGTGTTGCGCGAAGGCGAGAAGGACGTTCCCGAAGGATTGAAGAAAGCGCTGGCGAATACGAACCGGCTGCAGGACGCGCTGTTCACGCACATCAAACCCGGCGCGAAAGGTTTCGAAGTCTACGATACAACGATGGCCGACATGAAGCAGGCCGGCATCGAAGCAATGATCTATTCGCACTCGGTCGGCAATCAGGGACACGCACTTGGCGCGAGCGTCGACTTCCGCCGCCCAACGGCAGGCGCTCCTCAAGAGCCGCCCTTCCGTGAAGGCTCGTACACATCGATCGAACTGAATACAACAACGCCTGTAGCGGAGTGGGGCGGCCAGAAAGTCACGATTATGATGGAAGATGACGCGTACCTCACGAAAGACGGCATGAAGTATTTCCGCCCCCGTCAAACTGCTTTTTATGTGATCCGTTAGGCCACAAAAAGGCACATAAACAACAAAATCCTTCTTTATGCTTCGTGACGCGAATTTTTAGTGCGGAGGAAGAGCTATGCGATCGTTTCGAAACACGCGTGGGCAGATAATTCTAGTTGGAATACTCGCGCTCTCTGTGTTTGCCTGTAACTCAGCCAAACGAGCGACAACAACGCCTGAAACCGATGCCTTATTGCGCGCCGCGCGGTCAGGGAATGCCGACACCGTGAAGACACTGCTTACCTCACCGAACGTCGACGTCAACGGAGTTGATGCTGAAGGTAATACGGCATTGATCGAGGCCGCACGCTTTGGTCATGACGACGTGGTGCAGGCGTTACTGATCGCCAAAGCTGACGTGAATGCAAAAAACAAACAAGGCAAGACCGCGTTGATGCTGGCATCTGAAGGAGGTCACGACGACTGCGTTCGATTACTAACGCAGGCCGGCAGCGCGAGGTGACTCTTATGTGCTTTTTGTGGCTCAAGTGAAGAAGTAGTTTTAGCCACAAAGAGGCACAAAAAACACGTAAGAATAAAAGGAGGCGCCGAGGTGAAGTCGGCGCCTTTGGTTTAGTAGTCCAGGATCTTGCGGAGCTTTTGAGGCGCCGAACGAGTCGGCACTTGCGTTCGCATAGGAGTTTCGCTGCTTTGAACTGCTGGTCGGGGCGCAGGAGCCGGTGCTGTTGTTACAGTCTTCACGACTGTCCCTCTAACAACTTTTCCTGACGATGGCGCGGTTGCAGCTCGTAGCAACTCTCCTCCGGATTGATCCGTCAGGAGTTCGATGTTGACGAAGAATTTGAACGAGCCCGTCTGTTGGATACCGAGCAGAAAGTGAAGGTTGATTGAGTCGCCTGGCGCGAGTGGTGTACTGAGCGTTACCGTGTCGGCTGACAGCGATGAGTTGAAACCGCCGCCGATATTCTGCGTCGGTGGCTGTTCGAGAGTCGTGCCTGACACGATCACAGTACAAGGCGTCTCACCGAGGCATGTATCCGCGTCGTTTATGCCGCTTACCTCCAAATCGGATGAGGTGCGCGGCCGCAGATCTGCGATTCCGGAAGGCGCAGGCAAAGTCGAGATGTCGACGACGCGGAAACGAAGGCGCGTAACCGGGAACCCGGTGGCGTTAACTATGCGTCTGCGTATGTCGAGCGTGCCGAACGTCGAGTTGTTGGCCGGATCCGAAGTGAAATCACGGACGCGGTTCGGTACAGACGCGCTCGCTGTTGTCGCATCCAGATTCAGCACCAGCATCTCGGCATTGCGCTGTACCGGACTCGACAAGTTTTCTGGTCCCGGAGCGCCAAGACGCTGACCCGCGCCGGCAGACGTGCTGTTTGTATCGACAAAATAAAAATCAGCCGCGTTGTTGTTTGTGTTCTTCGGCAGGCCGGTGGTTGGGCATGGGCCAAAGGTCGTGATCGATCCGCCTTTGCCGCAGGTGTCGCGCACGAAGGAGTAGTCGATATCAAAAGACGTGAGCGCTGGATAACCGGTACCATCCTTGTAGAGCGTGTTTGCCTCTGCGGTTGAGCCGACCGCATCGAGCCGCGTCGCTAACGAGAAGTTTTTCGTTTCCGAGGTGCGAAAGATTGCGATGCCGGCATTGTCAGGAATGTCGGTCTCGTAAGTGGCGTCGCCTGATGCGGTCGTCGGCTCGTTGTCCGCGTTGCCCGCCGGATAAGAATCGAGACTGTAGGCAGTTGAGTTGACGCCGAGGAAGTGCCCGCGCGCCGGAATGACTGTGCCGTTCGGGATCACGAAGCGGATCACGCCGTCAGAGGCGGCGACGGCCCAACCGGACGAGCCGTCGCTCGTGTTGACGGCGATCGGAGTTTCCGTGTTGTTATAAAGCTCGATGAACTCGTCGTTCGCACCGGCCGGCCCGCGCAGTCGAAACTCGCTGATGAGAACGTCTCCTGCGAATGGGCCAGTGACGGTCGTAAATGCGGTTGCGGAGTTGTTCGATGTTTCCGGATCTGGAGTGTCTGACGT
>DATNDM010000299.1:0-2883 GCA_035553235.1 Pyrinomonadaceae bacterium
GGCGCGATCGGCGTCGCCATTCCCGGACTGGTGAATCGACAAACTGATCGCGTGATTGCACCGCGCGATCTGCCGCCAACGATTACGAGCAATCTGCACGGCGACCTAATGCGGGCGACCGGCATCCGTGCTGAACTCGAAAACGACGCGAACGCCGCAGCGTATGGCGAATTCAAAGTCGGTGCGGGTCGCGGCGCGCGCAATCTGTTTTACATGATGATCGGCAACGGCATCGGCGGCGCAATCATTCTCGACGGCAAGCTTTGGACGGGCGCTTCCGGCTTCGCGGGCGAAGTCGGTCACATCACGATCGATACGGAAGGACTTCAGTGTGTTTGCGGTAATACGGGTTGTTTGGAGACGGTCGCTTCAGCGCCGAGTATCGTGCGGCGTGCGCGTGAGCGCTTGAATCGCGACTCGACGTCGTCACTATCACGACTCGCTTTGAATAAATCGTTTACGGCGGAGGACGTCGCGCACCAGGCGAATGAAGGCGACGATTTTGCGCTGATGATGATTGAACGCACTGGAAAATACATCGGCACGGGCGTCGCGAGCGTGATTAATCTGCTGAATATCGAGCGCATCGTGCTGGGCGGCGGCGTGATGGATGCGGGTGAGTTGATACTCAATCCGATCATTCAGGAAGTGAAACGGCGCGCGTTTCAACCCTGTTTCGAAGCCACTGAGATCGTAGCCGCCAAACTCGGACTCGACGCCGCACCCATCGGCGCCGCCCTTCTCGCTCGCGACGCTAACGCGAATTAAAGCCGATTTGAATTTCCTCAACCATCTGCTAAAGTGTCGCCTTACACGATGCAATAAAACTTGTGAGTGCGAAAGGGCTGTTCGTCTGCCAGTGTACCGGTTTGACTAGCTCCCGACACGAATCAAGCGCAGATGCCACAGATCTTCCATCACAGCACAAACGCGCTGGCGAAAATCACGATTTATGGCGCCGTTTTCATAATCGTTGCTTTGCTGTGGGTCGCTGTTGAGTTGAATCGCTCCGGGTGGAACACCGGCCAGTGGGTCGAACGCCAACAACCCGTTCAGTTCAGTCATAAACATCACGCCGGTGACGACGGCATCGATTGCCGCTACTGTCACACGTCGGTCGAAACATCTGCGTCCGCCGGAATGCCTTCGACCACGACGTGCATGAATTGCCACAAACAGATCTGGGCCGACAGTCCTTATCTCGAACCGGTGCGTGCGAGTTTCCGCACCGGCAAGCCGCTCGAGTGGATACGCGTACACGATCTTCCTGATTACGTTTACTTCAACCACAGCATTCACGTGAAAAAAGGTGTCGGTTGTTCGACGTGTCACGGACGCGTCGACGAGATGCCGATCATTTATCAGGCAGCGCCGCTGCAAATGGAGTGGTGTTTGCAGTGTCATCGCGCGCCGGAAAGGTTCGTGCGCCCGGTCGAACATATTTACGACATGGAGTGGCGCCCGGAAAACAAAACCAAAGGTGAACTCGAGCAAGGCGTTGGTTTGTTGGCCAAGTACAAGGTCCAAGGCCGGCGAGTGCTCGAGAGTTGTTCCACATGTCACAGGTGATTGAGATTTCTCTGTGTAACCACAGAGAAGAAGTTGCTTGGGTTATCAATGAGTGATAGCGATCGTCACATAAATTTTAAGCTGATGCGCGACCATATCCTGTCGTTGCAGGAGAAGGATGGGCCGCGCGGCGGCAAGAAATTTTGGCGCAGTCTTGAAGAACTCGCTGACACGCCGGTGTTTCGTGAGTTTGTGGCGCGTGAGTTTCCGCAACAGGCGGAAGAGTGGAACGATCCGATCGAGCGTCGCACGTTCATCAAGCTGATGGGCGCGTCGCTTGCCCTTGCGGGCATGAGTGGTTGTGTTTTCCAACCGCCGGAAAAGATCGTTCCCAACGTCAAACAACCGGAAGAACACGTGCCCGGCAAAGCGCTTTTCTACGCGACGGCCGCGCCGTCGTTTGGCGCCGCAGTGCCGATCCTGGTGCGCAGCAACGAAGGCCGGCCCACAAAGATCGAAGGCAATCCCGATCATCCGAACAACAGGCCTGCCGAGGTTCCATCTGAGAATCCGGTGTGGAACCCGCGTGGATCCAGTGCGACGGACATCTTCACGCAAGCGTCCCTGCTCAATCTTTACAATCCCGAACGTTCGCCAACGCCGTTGTATCGTGAAGACATTCGCACGTGGACCGCGTTTGTCGGTGCGATGCGTTCCGCGCTCGACGAGCAGCGTGCGAAGCAAGGTGCGGGCATTCGGTTCCTGACCGAGTCGATCATTTCGCCGACGCTCGGCCAGCAGATGAAAGACCTGCTGGCAGCGCTGCCGCAGGCGAAGTGGCATCAGTGGCAGCCGGTCAACCAAGACAACTCGCGCGCCGGCGCGGTGATGGCTTTGGGCCAGCCGGTCAACACGACCTATCGCTTCGATCTCGCGCAACGAGTTCTTTCGCTCGATTGCGACTTTCTATCCCCAACGTTCCCTGGCTACGTGCGCTATTCACGCGAATTCATCTCGCGACGGCAAGTGACGGAAAAGAACCGTGAGATGAACCGGCTTTACGTGGTTGAGACGACGCCCTCGAACACAGGCGCGCTCGCGGACCACGCGTGGGAAGTGAAGCCGAGTGAGTTTGAAGCAATCGCGCGTGCTATCGGAACCGCGGCGACGGCGCAATCAGCATCCGGATCGAGCAGTTTGCCGTGGATCGACCCGCTCGTTCACGATCTGCAACAACACCGGGGCGCAAGCATCGTTGTGGGGGTGAAAATCAGCCGCCGTTTATTCACGCGCTGGCCCACGCGATGAACAACGCACTCGCCAATGTCGGAAAGACGGTCTTCTACACTGATCCGCTCGAGGTCAATCCGGTCG
>DATNDM010000300.1:0-3864 GCA_035553235.1 Pyrinomonadaceae bacterium
CACTCGCGACATCGCTCTTCTCGGCGCAAGCTCTGCGTTCTCTGCGTCTCCGCCGTTAACTAATTCAGCAATAACTCACCGCAGAGACGCAGAGAACGCCGAGGTGGCGCAGAGAAATCCATAATGTAGACACTTTTTGTGCAAAGCCGCTGCACACGACTTACGATTAATTGTCAGGCTAAGAGAGATTATGAGATCGCGAGTGCGGCCGGGTTGCAGAACCATCCTTTTTTTGTGCGACTATGCTTTCACCTGCGCGCGCAATCGAGAATCGATCTTTGCTGGAAGAAACTGCGGCACTCAAACGTCTTAACACACCGAGACCGAAAGGAGACGGGCGATGGCTTCAATTATCAAGACACCAACGATCCCATTGTTACTGGCTGCGTTCTTTATCTCGTGTCCCTCCGGCAGCACGCCTTCAAGTGCATCGCAGCAGCCGTTGTTCGCCAACGCTCCAGGATCGCCCGTGTCCGTTCATGGTGGGCCCGGGAATGTCTTGATTGGCGACATAAACAATGATCGGAAGCTCGATCTTGTCGTCGCGTCTGCACAGGCGCGTTCGATAACGGTCATCGAGGGCAAAGGCAACGGCCAGTTTGGTGCGGTGCTCAGCAACACAACCGTAGCCGATGCTCCGGGCGAGATGGCAATCGGCGACTTGAATGGTGATGGCAAACTCGACGTCGCTCTTGCTTCGCACGACAGTTACGGAGTCATGTTGTTAATAGGCGACGGTAAGGGTGGTCTGGCGCAATCGCCGGCCTCTCCGATCGTGATGAAGCTGGGCCGCCATCCGCACACGCACGGCCTCGCAGTTGCCGATATCAATCGAGACAACAAACTTGACCTGCTCACTTGCAACAACGCCGACAACGATATCTCACTCGCGCTCGGAGATGGGCGCGGTAATTTCAGTCGGGCGCCGCAGACGTTTCCTGTTGGTCCCAGCCCATATCCTTTCGCCGTCGGTGACGTCAACAACGACGGCTGGCCTGACATCGTTGCCACCGCGTCTGCGACTGGACCATCACGGCGAGAACAATTGCCGTTGAGTCGCGCGTTGACGTTGCTCTTGTCTGACGGAAAGGGCGGCCTCACACCACACCAACTTCCTCTTCGCACCGGCGAATCATGGTTTGCTGCGATTGCGGATGTGAACGGTGACGGCAAGCCGGACATCGTCGCGACTCATCATGAACTGAATGCCATCACGGTGCTGCTTGGCGACGGTCACGGCGGGTTCACTGAAGCGAACGGATCTCCATTCGACTTTGGCGTCTCTCTGTTTAATCTAATCATCACCGATGTAAATCGCGACGGCAGAATGGATATCGTTG
Organism: Pyrinomonadaceae bacterium; assembly: GCA_035553235.1. Lineage (GTDB taxonomy): Bacteria > Acidobacteriota > Blastocatellia > Pyrinomonadales > Pyrinomonadaceae > PSRF01. Next base: position 1,341 of record DATNDM010000300.1, read on the forward strand.
CAACGAGCGGCAACAGCCTGCGCGTGCTCCTTGGCGACGGACGCGGTGCTTTTAAGCCGGAGGCGCCGATACCGGTTGGACCAGGAGCGTGGCGAGTGGCCGCGGCTGACCTGAACGGCGACGGCGCAATCGATGTCGTGACCAGTAATTCCGACAGTAACAGCTTGAGTGTGTTGCTGGGCACAAAATCCCGGTAACGTCCGCACACGTCTCCTCTGTGCAACAGAGAAGTCTCCCGCCTATACCAAAGCATAATAGACATTCCTCACCCGCTGACGCATGATCGGGCTACACAGGAGGACCCGATGATGAAGTTGAACCACTTGCAGACTATCTGTTTGCTGGTTGTTGCGCTGCTGGGTATTACGGCAGCGTCGTGCACGCGCAGGCAGCCGGCCGTTTCCCAACCGACTACGAACACCGCTGCTTCCGAACCGGCGCGGAAGATTTCCGCCGAACAACTCGCGCAGGCTTATGGACTTAATTCGTTCGGGCAAGTCGAAGCGATCCGCTATACGTGGAACGCAGAGTTTCCCGGCGTGAAGGTCTCGCATGCGTGGGTTTGGGAGCCCAAGACCGGCAAAGTCTCATACGAAGGAAAAGACAAGGACGGCAAGCCCGTTAAGGTCAGCTATAACCGCTCCCAACTCAACAGCCAACCTGACAATGTGAAGAATGAGGTCGAGCCGGCTTTCGTCAACGATAATTACTGGCTGCTGTTTCCACTGCATGCTTACTGGGACAAGAGCGCCACGGTAACTGATCAAGGCACGAAACCGTTGCCGCTCGGCGGCGGCTCGGCGAATCTGGTCTCGGTGAAGTATCCGTCGGAAGGCGGTTACACGCCCGGCGACACGTGGGACCTCTACGTCGACAAAGACAACCGCGTGGACCAGTTCGTCTATCATCGCGGTGGTCCAAAGAAGCCGAGCCTCGTCACCACCACCTGGGAGGGTTACAAGAAGGTCGGTCCATTGCTCATCTCAACTGAGCATAAAGGCACGGCAGACGGAAGCCAGGTGCGGATCTTCATCTCGGATCTCGGAGTGAAAGTGACGGGATCAGACCTCTGGATAACCGCGCCGTGAAGTTCTGAAAGTGAAGACTGACATTCAACTCGACATTGGGCCAAAGACATTCGCGTCCGGCTTATTGCCGGAGCTGATAGCTGTGCTTGGCCGCAGCCGCCCGGGTGATCTCGTCGCAGTCGTGGGCGATAACGAGAGGGTTGGGCCAGAGTTGGAAACCTGGTGCCGCTTCACCGGGAACACGCTCGTCGAGGTCACCGCCGCACAAGGCCGGATGCGCTGGGTGTTTCGTTGTGGCTCTGCGGCGATGTCTGCTGAAGATGATCGGCCGGTAGGCTCGCGGCTTTGGCTCTACACGAATTTCGACTGCAACCTGCGTTGTGACTACTGTTGCGTGCGTTCCTCTCCGACTGTGCCGCGACGAGAACTCGGACTCGAGCGCGTGCAACGGATCGCGCGTGAAGCGTCGCAGCTTGGTGTGAAGGAGATCTTCGTCACTGGAGGCGAGCCGTTTCTGCTCGAAGACATCGGCGAGATTCTGCTTGCCTGCGCCGCAGCGGCTCCGACGACGGTGTTGACTAATGGAATGTTGTTTAGCGGGCGTCGCGCGGAGATCTTGCGAACGTTACCGCGCGATCGCGTCGTCCTGCAAATCAGTCTCGACAGCGCGACTCCGGAGCGTCACGATCTGCATCGTGGACCAGGCACTTGGGCGCGAACGCGAGAAGGCATTCAGCGCGCGCGTTCTGAAGGATTTCGCGTGCGACTGGCGGCGACTGTTGCGACTGATGCCGAGGCTGAAGAGTTTCGTCGATTTCTTGATGCGGAGAAGATTGCTGAGGAAGATCGAGTCGTACGGCGGATTGCGTTGCGCGGTGCGGCCGATGAAGGTCTCGCCGTTACGCGGACTGATCTAGTGCCGGAAGTGACGATTACGGCTGAGGGTGTGTACTGGCATCCAGTGGGCGCGGAAGACAACGATCTGTTAGTGACACGCGATATTTTTCCGCTTGCCGAATCCTTCGCAGCCGTCCGTCGCGCGTTCGAGCTTGAACGCGAACACACGAACAAGCTCGCGATGATTTTCAACTGCGCCTGAAGTCAGCCACAAAAGGCACAAAAAGCACAAAGAAAAGTTCAGACCCGGCAGTCAATCAGGGCTGACCTCAGAACTTTTCTTTGTGCTTTTTGTGCCTTTTGTGGCTGACTACTGCTTGAAGAATCCCTGTTCCGTGGCGGCTTCGCGTAAAGCATCGTAGCCGTCGAGGTGAGGCGGGAGCCAACGTTGCAGACCTTCGGCGTCGAGTATCGCGCGATGAGCCGGGTTGTCGTAGTTCATAGCCGCGAGCGCTTCGACAAAACGGCGCTCTTGTTCCGCGTCGAAGTCGGGTCGCGCTGTGAACATGCAGTGGTTATACGGTGGCGAGGACCATATCTCAGTTAGTGCGCCTTCGGGAACAAGATGTTCGTTGCGCACGGTGGTCCAGAACGGGCTG
>DATNDM010000301.1:0-4654 GCA_035553235.1 Pyrinomonadaceae bacterium
GTGAAACTGTCCTGGACGTATCCGCCAAACGTAGTACGCGTTTCGTCTCGCGGGACCGGCGTGTTGCTGTTCGGTGTTTCTCTGAACTGATCATAGACGGCGTTGAAGCCAACGACGAGCACGTGCTCATTGAGGGTTCGCAGATAGGAGAGGTCTGTGGAAGAGTTAAATTGGCGGCCGTCGAAGACGTAATCAGGAATTTCGATTTTGCGATTGAAAAAGGCAAAGCTCTGTTTCGCAACCACCCGGCTTCCATCCGCGAATTGCCGATCGAACTGCAAAGTCGTGATGTTGCGCAATGAGTTGTTGTTCTCGAAATACTGGTGGAAGTTATCGCCATGTCCGCGAATGACAAAAACATCGCCGCCTTTGCGATTCTGGTATGAAGTTGTGTTGCCGATGATGACCCGCGTCTTGTCGTCTGGATAGAAAAAGAAACGCGGGCTCAGCGTGAAGGCTTTTGTGTTGGGAAGCTCGGTAAAATCGTCGTCGTCGACGTCGTATTCGTTTTGATAGTTGATAGAACCGAGAAACGTGTAACCCACCCGCTCAAAATTGCGGGCATTGAAGATCGAAAAGTCAGTACCGAGCGCGGTAGTTTGATTAAGGATGATCGAGGTGATGGGGCTGTCTTCCGGCTCTTTGCTGATGAAATTGATCACACCTGCGATTGCGCCGCCGCCGTAGAAAGTTGCTGATGGTCCTTTGATGATTTCAACCTGTTTGAGGTCGAGCGGCAGAATGTCGAGCAGACTGATGCTGCCGGAAAAACCGCCGAATGCCGGGAAGCCGTCTTTCAGAAGCTGCGTGTAACGGCCGTCGAGTCCCTGAATGCGAACGCTTTGCGTGTTGGACGTGGCGGACGTCTGTTGGACCTTGATGCCGGTGCTCTCGTTGAGGACCATCGAGACGTTGGCGGGACGCATGTTGGTTTTCTCGTCAACTTCCTCCTCGTCAATGGCTTCAACTCTGGTGGGCACATCATCTATTTCCCGGCCCGTGCGAGTTGAGACAACTGTCACTTCGCCGACTTCGTTATTGACCTTCAAAAACACGACTGTTTCGAGCTGGTCCACCAGCGGGAAGGTCAGCTTCAACTCTTTGGTTTCGTAACCGGGCGAGAAGATGACGATTGTTTGCTCTCCGGCAGCAATGTTACTCAACTGAACTGCGCCTTGAGTGTTTGTGGTTGCCGTAATAGCCTGGTCTTTGACCGACACATTCGCGCCCGCAATCGCTGCCTTCGTAACCTCATCTTTGACGATTACGGTAAACGTAGTTTGCGCTGACGAGACCTGCGCCGTAAGCACGATGACGAAAATTAGAATGGACGTCCTTAACACTTCTGCCTCCGAAATGAGTAAACGCCAGCAACTGACACGCGCCCGTCGGCCCGTGTTTCGAAGACGATCTCAGAAGTAGACGTGCTAAATACGAAGAGTAGGCAGGAGACTGGGAGGGCTACCGTTATCGATCGGCCGGTCTAACCGAGTACTGAAAAGCTCTGGGTGAGATGAATGAATTGACAACGTAGCCGCCGCGAAACTGGCGAGTGGGGTTAAAGCGAAATCGGATTTAACTCGCTCCGGAGTCACAGCCCTCGGGAAATAAGAGAGCGGACAACCGTCACTCTCAGGCGCGCTTCGGATCTCACTGGTGCTCGTCGAATGGGCGGCCGAGTGGTTTGCCAATGTCTCGCGCTCACAAATCGAAACGCAAGCCACAAACGCCCAGACAAATGAGAATGGGAGTAGAGCAGCAATGAGTCGTCTTTGCAGCAATCGTGTCATCCAGAAGAGTGGCCCATTAGCTTTGCCTGAAGAGTCAGAATCATTGTTGGACCGGGTCAGTACAGGGAGCGGTAGCGACCTGGTGAGTGATCAGCATGCGGCTTTGCACAAAATCTACCGATTCTTGATTTCTCTGCGCAACCTCGGCGTTCTCTGCGTCTCTGCGGTTAAGTAATTCATAGCAATAACTCACCGCAGAGACGCAGAGAACGCAGAGATTGCGCAGAGAAGAGCGATGTCGCGAGTTTTTGTGCAAAGCCTCAGCATCCGATGTTTCTGATGATTCTTGATTACTATGGTTTGACCAGGTCGCTACCGCTCCCTGTACTGACCCGATCCAAGCGCCATCCCGAGTTTTGAGGCAAAGCGTGGCCATTATAGTCGCAGTGTCAATGCCTGGTCTGTAAGTTAAGACTCATGCATACGGCGCTTGAACAGCGTGGCAGGTTCCATTCGGATGATGCGGCCAGCTCCGGGTCGTACTTACTGCGCGAGGTCTCACAAAAACCGAAGCGCTTCGCAAAAAACTCACGCGCCGTATTAGTCAAAAGCACCACTCTTTCGACACCGGCGTTCGTCGCACGTTCGAGCAGTTGTTCCGTCAACCTCGAGCCAATTCCGCAACCCTGAAACTCAGGCGCGACCGCAGCCGATCTCAACAAACCGATTTGCCCATGACGCTCCAGTCCGATGGTGGCAACAAGTCTTGACGATTCATCTCGGGCGACGAGAAACGCCTCGAGATGTTCGCCAACTCCATCATGCGGTAACTGTACGTTTGTGAGTAGCTCCAGAATGTCGCTCAAATCGTTCGATGAAGCTTCAGTGATAGTGACGTTTTCGCAGTTCATCTGCTTAACTCAACCATCGGCACAGAGCACGAACCGGCGGTCGTACCACACTCGCACGGCGCCGTTTCGGCGAGATTGTCCTCGAGCACCACGAATACTTCCCACTCGTTGCCGTCCGGATCGCTGACCCAGGTCTTGTCCTGTAGCGCATAACAGCAACTGGTTTGCATCTCATCGCGCGTTAACAAGCCCGCTCGGATCCAGTTTTCACGGACGGCCAGAACATCTTCCGTCGATGAAACCTGAATCCCGAGGTGCGACAATGCGCCGCGTTCTTTGAAAGCATACTGGTTGAGCGTCAGATTCAACGGCGGATTCTGCACGTCGAATTTTGCGTACCCCGTTCGCACCTTGCTCGGTTCGATGCCCAGCAATTTTCGATAAAACGGGAGGCTCGCCTCCACATCTTTCACATTCAATGCAACATGCGCCTTCAGCGCCTGAACCGGTTTCTGCTCGTCCATTTCAAAACTCCTTTCGACAATGTATATATTCGCACAGGCAAATATGTGACGGTCCGCAGTATCCGCTAAGTCTAGATATATGTCAAGCCGAATATGTGTTGTGCTATGATTCCGCGGCATGACAAGGAAAGAGAAACCTTTCGACCGCGAGCTGTTCTTTCGGGCACTCGCTGACGCAACCCGGCTGCGCATCATCAACCTTATCGGCGATCAGGAAGTGTGTGTCTGTTTCTTCGTGGAGATTCTCAAAACGAATCAGCCAAAGATTAGCCGGCACCTCGCTTATTTACGGCGCGCCGGGATAGTCGCAACGCGGCGACAAGGAATCTGGATGCATTATCGGCTTTCGACGCCGAACGATGAACACGCGGCGAAGGTGCTTGCCGATGTCCGCGAGTGGCTCGCAAACGACACCGCCATGCAGCAGGATCGGAAACGTTTAGATAAGATCTGTTGCGCACCGCAACTGCCCGTCCAGCTACAAGGCAGTCCAAAACCAGCACCGGCACCCGTTTCATAGTAAGATGCACACCACTCCAAACACAGGAAACCAAAACATGAAGCAGAGAAACTTGTCGCTGATATTCGTTTTGCTCGTCCTTTGTGCTTTCAACCCGCATGCCAGCCACGCCCAAACGCCAAAAACCAATACGCCATCAAAGCAGACGATTGTGATCGTTCACGGTGCGTGGGGCGGCGCCTGGGCGTTCAAGAAAGTCGAGGCGATGCTTCGTGACAAAGGCTTTCAGGTGTATCGGCCACAACTCACCGGACAAGGCGAGCGCGTGCACCTGGCGCGGCCCGACATCGGCTTGAACACACACATTGACGACGTGGTCAACACGATTCTGTATGAAGACCTGCACGACATCATCCTCGTTGGTCACAGCTATGGCGGAATGGTGATCACCGGTGTCGCAGATCGAGTTCCCGATCGGATAAAGAGGTTGGTATATCTCGACGCGATGGTTCCTAATGACGGCGACAGTGCGATGAGTTTGCTGCCCGGCGCCGCGGACTTCATCAAACAAATGACGAAGGGCGACTACATCGTGCCCTCCTGGGTCAAGCCCGATCAACCGCTGCCTCACGACGTGCCGCAGTCGTTGAAGACCTTTACGGATCCGATCGTTCTGAAAAACGAAGCAGCAAGAAAGATTCCAGCGACTTACATCCTGACGGTTGACCCGGGTAAAGAGGCTAAGGACGACGCCTTCTTTACGCAGTCACAACGCGCCAAACAACGGGGCTGGACCATGTTGCAGTTGACCGCGGATCATAATCCGCAGTGGTCCGCACCGGAGGCGTTGGTTGAGATGTTAGCGGGAATCCGGTAACACTCGTTCAACTCTGGTTGTGTTTACGGTCTTTGCAGGCTTTGCCTCAAAAGTCGCGATCGCGCTTGGATCGGGCAGTACAGGAAGCGGTAGCGACCTGGTCGAACCATAGTAATCAAAATCATCAGGAATATCGCCATGCTGATCACTAACCAGGTCGCTATCGCTCCCTGTACTGACCCGATCCAACACTGATTTCTGACTTTTGAGGC
>DATNDM010000302.1:0-3350 GCA_035553235.1 Pyrinomonadaceae bacterium
CGTGAGAGATCGAAACGTCACGATCAGTGTTCACTGTCACAACGATCTCGGACTGGCGGTGGCTAACAGTCTGGCGGCATTTGAAGCAGGCGCGCGCCAGGTTGAATGCACGATCAACGGCATCGGCGAGCGCGCGGGCAACGCGTCACTCGAAGAGATCGTGATGGCGCTGCACGTGCGCGCCGATCGCCTGCCGTTCGAAACGGGCATCAAGACCGCGGAGCTTTATCCAACCAGTCAACTGCTTTCGAGCATCGTCGGTTTCGACGTGCAGCCTAACAAGGCGATCGTCGGCCGTAATGCTTTCGCGCATGAGGCGGGCATTCACCAGCATGGCGTGATCAATAATCCGCTCTGCTATGAGATCATGACGCCGGAGTCAGTCGGTGTGCCGGCGAATTCGCTGGTGCTCGGCAAGCATTCGGGACGGCACGCGTTGTCGTTGCGTTATGCGGAGCTCGGGTTTGACGTTACGGCCGCGGAGCTCGAAGCAGCGTACACGCGGTTCACAAACCTCGCGGACCGCAAGAAGCGCGTCTACGATCAGGATTTGATTTCATTACTAGGCAACACCCAAAAAGCAGTAGCAGCAGCTTAGCCACGGATAACACTGTCAGAACGAATCCGTGTTTATCCGTGTCATCTGCGGCTGAAAAAGAAAGACTTATGCGAATTAAAATTACCACGCTTCCCGGGGATGGAATTGGACCAGAAGTCACGACCGAAGCAGTCAGAGTGCTGCAAACGACCGCAGCCATTCAGGGTTTTACAATCGACTTTGAAGAGCAAGCCATCGGTGGCGGCGCGATCAAAAAGTTCGGCTCGCCGCTGCCGCGGACGACGTTAGATGCGTGTCTCGCGTCCGATGCGGTGTTGCTCGGCGCTGTCGGATCACCGGAATTCGATCGCGTGCCGCCGAATCAACGGCCTGAAGCAGGACTGTTGTTGCTGCGAAGCGCGCTTGGCGGGTATGCGAACCTGCGGCCAGCAATCGCATACTCGTCAATCGCGGCTTGTTCCCCGTTGCGCACTGACGTTGCGCAGGGAACCGATATCCTGATCGTGCGCGAACTGCTCGGCGGTCTCTATTTCGGCGAGCCGCGCGGTATCGATACGTCCACGAACGTCGCGACCAACACGATGCGCTATTCAGCCGACGAGATCGAGCGCGTTGCTCGAGTCGCGTTTGAAGCGGCGCGTAAACGTCGCGGTAAAGTGACGTCCGTCGACAAGGCTAATGTGCTCGAGACGTCGCAGCTATGGCGCCAGACTGTGATTCGCGTCTCGCAGAATTATCCTGACGTGACGCTCGAACATCTCTACGTCGATGCGTGTGCGATGCACTTGATCGCGAACCCGCGCCGGTTTGATGTGTTGCTGACCGAGAACCTGTTTGGCGACATCTTGTCAGACGAGGCGGCGGTGATCACCGGATCGTTGGGCATGCTGGCGTCGGCGTCTATCGGCGGTGACGTTGGGCTTTACGAGCCGGTGCACGGCTCGGCGCCTGACATCGCGGGACAGAACCTCGCGAATCCGTGCGGCGCGATCGCGTCGGCGGCGATGATGTTGCGCTACTCTTTCGATCTCGAACAGGAAGCGAGCGACATCGAATTGGCAATTCATGATGTGCTCGAGGCAGGGTATCGCACGCCTGATATCGCTGAAGGCACCGGCGGTTTTGTTGTGACGACGAGTGAGTTTGGTGAATTGATTTGCCAGGCTGTCACCGAAATCGCCGACATGCGCCACGCGTATCATGCCGTGTAAGTCGTTAGACAGGATTTACAAGATTTTTCATGAATACAACGTTATTTGAGAAGCTGTGGGACGCCCACGTCGTTCGCGAAGCGCGCGGTGAGCCCACGCTCCTTTACATCGATCTACATCTCATTCACGAAGTAACGTCGCCGCAGGCGTTTGACGGTTTACGTCAAGCGGGTCGCAAAGTGAGACGCCCGGATCTCACTTTCGGCACTGTCGATCACAACGTTCCTACCACAGATCGCAGTCTGCCCATCGCCGACGCCACCGCCGCTAATCAAGTCGAAACACTCCGCCGCAACTGCCACGAGTTTGGCATTCAGCTTTTCGACATACACGCGCCCGAACAGGGCATCGTTCACGTCATTGGACCAGAGCTGGGCCTGACGCGTCCAGGCATGACGATCGTTTGTGGCGACAGCCACACGAGCACGCACGGCGCGTTCGGCGCACTCGCGTTCGGCATCGGCACCAGCGAAGTCGAGCACGTCCTCGCGACGCAGTGTTTGCCCCAAAACAAGCCGTTGACGATGAGAGTCGAAACGCGCGGCGCCTTGCCGGAAGGCGTCACGGCGAAAGATCTGGCGCTCGGCATCATCGGCAACATCGGTACTGACGGCGCAACCGGATGCGTGATCGAATACGCGGGCGAGGCCGTGCGAGCGCTGACGATGGAAGGCCGCATGACGTTGTGCAACATGAGCATCGAGGCGGGCGCGCGGGCGGGCATGGTCGCTCCTGATGAGACGACGTTCGCGTATCTGAATGGGCGTCGTTTTGCTCCGACCGGAGACGAATGGCACAAGGCCGTGAGTTACTGGAAGACATTGCAGAGCGATGATGACGCAAACTTCGATCGCACAGTTCAGATCGATGCTGCACGACTCGAACCGTTTGTGACGTGGGGTACGAGCCCGGGCATGGTCGTGCCGGTGACGAGTTATGTACCAGATCCAGCGGAGGCGAAGAGCGTCGCAGACCGGCAGGCCGCGGAGCGTGCGCTCGAATACATGGCGCTCGAGCCGCGCACGAGTATTCAAGCGATTACGATCGATCGCGCGTTCATCGGCTCGTGCACGAACGCGCGCATCGAAGACTTGCGTGCGGCGGCGCGCGTGGTGAAGGGTTACCGGATCAATTCGTCGGTGAGCGCGATGGTTGTGCCCGGATCGCAGGAGGTCAAACGCGCGGCCGAACGCGAGGGACTCGACCGGATTTTTCACGAGGCGGGGTTTGAGTGGCGCGAGGCGGGATGCTCGATGTGTTTGGGGATGAACGCCGATATCCTGCAACCGGGCGAGCGTTGTGCGTCGACGAGTAATCGCAACTTCGAGGGACGGCAGGGACGCGGCGGCCGCACGCATCTTGTGAGTCCGATGATGGCGGCGGCGGCGGCGATCAAAGGACACTTCACGGACGTGCGCGATTGGAAATTCAGGTAACGCGGATTTGCGCGGATAAACGCGGATGAAAGCATTAACGCGGATGAAAGCATTAATGCGGATGAAAGTATTAACGGGATGAAAGCATTTAAGAAACACACCGGGCTGGTGGCGCCGTTGGATCGCGCCAATGTCGACACGGAT
>DATNDM010000303.1:0-3223 GCA_035553235.1 Pyrinomonadaceae bacterium
CCGTGAGCGCGTCGTAAAAATGTTCCACACTACCCGCACCGCCTGATGCGATCACCGGAATCCGAACGGCGCTCGAAATCGCACGTGTCAACTCGATATCGTAACCGTTGCGCGTACCGTCGCAATCCATGCTCGTCAAAAGAATCTCGCCCGCTCCGAGCTCTTCGGCTTGCATCGCCCACTCAACCGCATCGCGACCGATCGCGCGTCGACCGCCGTGTGTGTAAACCTCCCAACCGCCTTTCGTACGTCTGCGCGCATCGATCGCCACCACAACGCATTGACTGCCAAACGTCTCTGCACACGCTTTGATCAAATCAGGATCTTCAACTGCCGCGGTGTTCAGAGTGATCTTGTCAGCGCCTGCACGCAGAATCGAACGAATGTCTTCAACTGAACGCAAACCGCCACCGACAGTAAACGGAATAAAAACCTCGTCGGCCACTCGACGCACCAACTCCGTAACGATCTCACGACTATCATACGACGCTGTAATGTCGAGAAACGTCAGTTCATCTGCACCTTCAAGATCGTAACGCTTCGCCTGCGCCACCGGATCGCCCGCATCCGCGAGGGAGACAAAGCGAATGCCCTTGACCACGCGGCCATTATCAACATCGAGACAAGGAATGATTCTCTTCGCAAGCATGATTCTGATCAGCGTAGATCCGAATAAGGATCCATATTATCCGTGGCTAAAATTCCGAAGCATCTGCAACCCAACCTCCTGACTCTTCTCCGGATGAAACTGCACGCCACAAACATTCCGCTCCGCTACAACCGACGCATAGCGGACTCCATACTCAGTCTGACCCACAACAACTCTCTCATCAACGGGCTCGCAGTAAAACGAATGCACGAAGTAACAGAACGCTCCCTCTGCCACGCCTTCAAACAACGTATGCGCGCCTCTCTGATGAATCCGGTTCCAACCGACATGCGGCACCACGAGCTCGCCGTCGAACCTCCGCACCCTGCCCTTGATCAATCCCAGCCCTCTTGTCGATCCAAATTCCTCAGACTCATCAAACAGCAACTGCATCCCCACGCACACACCGAGCAACGGCGTCCCCTCACTCACTCGCTCCTTCACTAAACGATCGAACCCGCGTTCCTGCAACGCGCTCATGCATGCGCCAAACGCACCGACTCCAGGCAGCACCAACCTCTCAGCCTTGCGCAACAGATTCTCATCACTACTGATGACCGCGTCGCAGCCCGTCGCCGCAAAAGCCTTCTCGACTGAGCGCAAATTCCCAACACCGTAGTCGATGATCGCGACACTCACAACGACCCCTTCGTACTCGGAACGCCGACAATGCGACTGTTCCGCTCAACCGCCTGCCGTAACGCGCGCGCCGAAGCCTTGAACGTCCCTTCGAGAATGTGATGCGTGTTGCGCCCGCGCAAGCAATCGATGTGCAGATTGAACTTCGCCGTCTCCGCAAACGAGCGCCAGAAGTGTTCCGCGAGCTCGACGGAAAAGTTTCCAATCATCTGCCGTCGCGTTGGTACTTCGTAGACCAGGTAAAAACGACCTGACAGATCGATAACCGACCGGCACAGCGCCTCATCCATCGGCACCACGGCTTCACCGTATCGATTGATCCCGCTCTTATCGCCCAGCGCCTGGACCAGCGCGTGGCCCAACGTGATCGCGATGTCTTCGACGGAGTGGTGATCGTCGATCTCGAGATCGCCTTTGCACGTCACCTGCAGGTCGAAGAGCCCGTGCTTGGCGAACAGAGTGAGCATGTGTTCGAGAAACGGCAAACCGATCAAAATACTCGAGCGGCCACTGCCGTCGAGATTGAGTTCGACACGCACGTCTGTTTCTTTCGTCTTGCGGTGCACCTTCGCGGTTCGTGATTGCATGGTCGTTTGTTTAGCCACAAATTTCATTGATCGCCTTCAAGACGTAATCGTTCTGCTCAGGCGTGCCGACGCTAAACCGAAAATACTCGCTCAACATCGGATAGCTACTGACATCCCGAATGAGAATGTCGCGCGTGAGCAACTCCGAAAAGATCTGTTTCGGATCGATGGCCGATTTCACGAGAATGAAATTCGCTTGCGAAGGCACGGGCGCGAGACCATCGATTTTAGACAACTCCCCGAACAGACGATCGCGCTCCGCGACAATTTCGCGGACGAGCGGGCGCAAGTCGGTCTCGTAATTTTCCATGGCTACTCCGGCAGCGATTTGCGAAAAGACGTTGACGTTATAAGGCAATACGGCTTTGCCGACTTCGCGCACGAGTGCAGGCGCGGCGAGCAGATAACCGATGCGCAGGGCTGCGACCGCCATTGCTTTCGAGAATGTCCGCAGCACGATCAGGTTCTCGTATTCGTTGAGTAACGGGACGGCCGAGTGGCCCGCGAATTCGTGATACGCTTCGTCAACAACGACTAAGCCTCGCGCAGTTTTCAACAGCGCTCGTAATGCATCGTCGTCAATCACACAACCCGTCGGATTATTTGGCGAGCAGATGATCGTGACGTCCGGTTGCTTCTCGTCAACAAATCGAACGACGGCTTCAGTGTCGTATTGTAAATCTGAGTTTAGGAAGACCGTTTCAACCGTACCGCCCAGCACCGTAGCGACTTGTTTGTAGAGCGTAAATGTCGGTTGAGAAAGCAACAGCGTCTTGCCCGGCTCCATCGTCACCATCAACACTGCCTGTATCAGCTCGTTGGAACCATTGCCGGCGATGACTCCATCGGCCCGCCAGCCCGCGAAAGCGGCGAGGCGTTCATTCAGCGTGGCCGGAACGAAGTCTGGATACTGCGACCACTTGCGCTCCGCAAACCTGCGCAGCACCTCGTCTTTAATGCGCGCTGGTGCATCCCACGGGTTCTCGTTTTGGTTGAGCTTCAACGACGCGTGATGCGCTGCAAGCGTGTAGGCCTTCACCGCCCGGACTGACGGTTTGATGGAATCGAGCGTTTCGTTCATAACTTTCGTGCTTCTTTGCGAATCAACGCAGACCTTGCGTGACCGTCCAGCCCTTCACATTCCGCCAGCACCGCCACACTCTCCGCGGCCAGCTCAAACGCTTTCCGGTCGTATCGCAGCAGACTCGTCCGCTTCACAAAGTCGTAAACGCCGAGCGCTGACGCAAACCGCGCGGTCCGGCTCGTCGGCAGCACGTGATTCGGACCCGCGAGGTAATCACCAACAGCTTCCGGTGTGTAACTTCCGAAGAAGATCGCGCCCGCGTGT
>DATNDM010000304.1:0-4652 GCA_035553235.1 Pyrinomonadaceae bacterium
ACACCGACTATCACCCACTTGTCCTCGACCTTGATCGGCGTCTTACTGAACTCGCCAGCCTTCAAACTGTAGATGAGATCGTCGAGCGCGGTGCTCGAACCTGCTTTGCCGAGCGATGAGCCGAGTTTGAACGACTCTTCCGTACCGGCGTCGTAGCCCTCTTTCTCACCCGCAGCCTTGATGCTGTCTGCGCTGGTCAGACTCGCGGCGAGGTCTTTGGCTTTCTGTTCTAACTGGTCCTTGGCGCGTTGCTTTTTGATCGCGTCGGCGATCTTCGTCTTGACTTCGTCGAACTCGGGAACACGCGGCTCTTTCTTTTCGACGAGCATCGGAACCGCGAAGCCGTTTTTGATGCCGGTCGCTTCGCCGACGTCATTCGGGTTATTCAACTGTTCGATAGTTTGCTCAAACTGCTGGTTGGAGCCGATATCAGGCACGTCGTCGCCGGGCTGCACGAACGGCGTTTCCTTCACCATCTCAGCCGGCGTCATGTTCGCCTTCGGCGCCAACTCCTGCGCGACTTTTTGCGGGTCCTTCGTTTCCTGCAAACGCGCGTGGGCCTGCTGCGCGAGTTTGAACGCTTCGCCGTACGCTTTGCGGTTGCGCAACGAGATGAGGAGATCAGGCTTCGCCTGCTCGAATGTCTTCGGAACACTTTCGCCGCGACGAAGGATGTACCAGTTACCGCCGTAACGGATCGGAATGTCGCTAACGTCGCCCGGCTTCATGTCGACCGCTCGATCGTAAAGTCCGTTAGGTTTGTTGTCGTTCTTCTTGAATGGCTTCTCGAGCAAACCACCGCGGCTCGCCGTCGCTGGATCTTCAGAGTTACCCTTCGCGACTTCGGCGAATTCTTCTTTGGTGGCTTTTCCGGTTGTGCCGCGCAGTTTGGTGATCAAATCTTTTGCTTTTTGTTCGACCTGTGCATCCAGATCCTTGCGCGCAACTTTCAGAAGAATCTGCTGGATCTCGATCCCGGCTTCCTTGTACTTCGGATCGAGAGCTTCATACTCAGCCTTCAGGTCAGCATCTGAAATCGGCAGCTTGGAACCGACTTTCTCGGTATCGATGAAGAGATAACGGATTTTTCGCTGCGGCTCGAGGTAGCGATAGTCAGTTTTGTGGCTGTCGTAGTAAGCGCGGAGTTCGTCATCGCTCGGCTGAATCTTCTCCGCCAGTTTGTCTGTAGACAGCGCGACGTAGCTCACATCGAATGAAGTATTCCGGCGTTGGTATTCCTTTTCGACTTCGGCGTCGGAAACGTTGACGCTCGCACTCACAAACGCTCTTAGTTTTTCCTGTGCGATATCGTCGCGCATGTCGTTCTCAAACTTCTCGATATCGCCATAGCGGGCGGTGACCGACTCTTTGTACCTGTCAAAACCGATGAAATTTCCGGACGCATCGGAGAACTGCTTACGAATCCGCTCGGCAAGTTCAGAGTCGCTGGCGCTCAGCCCGAGACGCGCTGCTTCCTGAGCGATGACCTGTTTATTGATCAGCCCCTCGAGGAAACGCTTGTTGCCGCCCAACTGGGCCAGGCTGATGCGATTGCCGAACATCTGCGCGTAGTTTTCGCGGATGCGCGCGATGTCAGCGACGGTGATACTGGCGGAACCCACTTTCGCAACTACTTCGGTATTTCGGGTGGGGTCGATATTGCTGGCTGTGCGACCGGGAGCGTAGAAGATGACGAGGCTGACGGCCATCAGGATCGCGAATAGCAGAATCACGATATTGCGGGTTCGTTCGAGTCGTCCGAGTTGTTTGAGCATTGTTTATTACCTTTCAGAAACCGCGGATTGTACATCAACAGGACTTTGCCGGAAAGCGAACCGGATGCTATTTTAGCCTCCTTCATGGACCCAATTGGCGGCTCAAAATGGTTGTGGACTGGTTTCACTGTGTTCATTTTAACCATGCTGAGCCTCGATCTCGGGCTCTTCAACCGCAAGGCCCACACCGTCAAATATCGCGAAGCATGGATCTGGAGCGCCGTCTGGGTGACGCTCGCGATGGGCTTCGCCGGCATCGTCTTTTACTACCTTGGATCCGCAAGCGGCACCGAGTTTCTCACCGGTTATCTCATTGAGTTGTCGCTCTCGGTCGATAACCTGTTCGTCTTCCTGCTGATCTTCTCGTACTTCAAAGTCCCGGCAAAATTTCAGCATCGCGTACTCTTCTGGGGTGTGATGGGCGCGCTGGTGATGCGACTGACGATGATCTTCGTCGGCGCAACGCTCATCAACCGCTTTCACTGGATTCTCTACATCTTTGGCGCGTTCCTCGTTTACACCGGAATCAAGATGTTTCGCGACGAGGAGATCGATATCCAGCCCGAGCAAAATCCGCTCATCCGGCTGGTCACGCGGTTTCTACCGATCACTCGTCACTACGAAGAGGAGAAGTTTTTCACAAAACAAAACGGCAAACGAACCGGGACGTTGCTGTTGCTCGTGCTGATGGTCGTCGAAGTCACGGACCTCGTGTTCGCCGTCGACTCGATTCCCGCAATTTTTGCGGTTACGACCAACACCTTCATTGTCTACACATCCAACGTGTTTGCGATTCTGGGCCTGCGATCGATGTATTTTCTGCTCGCGGGCGTGGTGGATAAGTTTCGCTACCTGCGGTTCGGTCTGGCCATTGTTTTGACGTTCATTGGGCTGAAGATGCTGATTAGCCGCTGGTATCACATTCCGACGAAGGCTTCGCTGGCGGTCGTTGCCGTGGTGCTGGTCGGATCGGTGGTCGCTTCTCTTTTAGTTTCCCCGGAGGGCGAGAAAACCATCACCGTCGACCTCCCGCCCGATTTCGACCCACCTCGCGATTGAAAATCACGGCCCCGCGTAAAATTTCGTATAAATCTGTTTAAAAATCTTCTTTCAATCCGTGTAAGCTGTGTGCTAAATTCCTCAGTCGGTAGTGTTGCTGCCCGGATTGGACTCACACCTGGTTCCAATCGTTTTGGATCCCTTCCACAAGTCGATTTAGACCCATGGTTGCGAATAAAACCAGTCGTTTTGCCTATGATTGGTGGATTATTCAGAAGCGTTTCGTCTATCTGATAATCGCCATCTTCATGCTTTGCGGGCTCGCCGCGGGCGCCGCCTTGTACGTTTACAGGTACGGCAATCCGTTCCGGAACGTCGCGGTGGTCAATCAGCCTGCGGGCGCTCGCTTTATCTCGTTCGAGGGCGACGTCCGAGTCATTCGCGCCGCCACGCGCGAGATGATTCCCGCCAACGGCGACACCGAGCTTTACCCCGGCGACACTGTGCAAACACAGTCGAGCGGCCGCGCCCGCATCGCTCTCGCCGACGGCTCGACACTTTTAATCAAGCCAAACAGCACCATCGTCGTGCGCGACAACGCGCGCGCTGACGACGGCAAGAAGACGAACGTGCACGTCCGCGTCGATAGCGGTCAGTTGTCGGTCCGCACGGAGCAACAGGCGGACGGCACGACAAACGTCGTCGAAACGCCGAAGACTAAGAGTTCGATGGGCGAGCAGACGAGCGCCAGTTTCGGCGTCAACCCCGAAGGAACTGAAGAAATTCGCGTCTCGACCGGCGCCATCGAGACGACCAATCAAAACGGCGAGAAGGCTTCGATTCGCGGGGGCGAATACGTTTCAGTTAACAACTCCGGCCGCCTTTCGCCCGCGCAGAAATTGTTGGACGTGCCGCAACCGGCTCGGCCGCACGATCGCGAACAGGTCTTTGTTGGTTCAAATGGCGCTGCGAGTGTGGCGTTGAAGTGGCAGCGTCCGCAGTCCGGCACGCCTTCGTACTATCGCGTCGAAGTCGCGACGTCGCCTTTCTTCGTCGCGGATGGCAAAGTCATCGAGCGCGATCAGCTCGTTGCGACTGAATTTGGCGCGAGCGATTTGCGTCCGGGTGTTTACTTCTGGCGCGTGCGCGCGACTGCGGCGAGTGGTCAGGCAAGTGACTGGAGCGATCCGCTGAAGTTTGTCGTGATGGCGCGCGGCAGTTCGCAAGTCGCAGTAACCGATTTAAGCAGCGAACTCCTCGGCGGCAGTATTTATCTGATTCGGGGCAAAGCCGATCCGGGCGTGACGATTCGTTGCAGCGGTCGCGAGACGATCGCGGCGGCGGATGGAGCATTTCAAATTCAAGTCACCGCGACGGCGACGACGAACGAGCTCACGCTCGAAGCCCAGGATTCGCGAGGCAACAGCAGTCAATACAAGGTTTCACTTTCCACACGCGCGAGAACTTAACCGCATGTCGAGTCACGTAATTCTTTTGACGGACGCTCACGAAGCGCCAGCCTACGAGCTGATCGAAGCTCTGCGCGCGGCAGGAGTGAAGACTCTGATCGAGGGTCTGCGTGAAGTCGAAGTCGAAAAGGCGCTGGCCCAACAGAAAAAACGCGAGGGCAAAGTCGAGGCAGAAGGACCACCACCATTGGCCGTGTTGTACGAAGTCGTACCGGGCGCGGACATGGTCGAACTCCACACCGCGATCGATCACTCGAAAGCCTTCTGGCCGGGCGCGCCGCTGATCGCGTGTCGACGGCAAACTAACGGTTATCAAAGTCACAACCTGCGAAGTCTCGACGGCGCCACTCTCAAGCGACTCGGATTTCTCGCGATCGCGGACAAGTCGGCACAACTCCCGGCACTGTTG
>DATNDM010000305.1:0-3452 GCA_035553235.1 Pyrinomonadaceae bacterium
CTTCCACTCCGCAATCTCGTCGATGAGTTGTTGGGCCAGTTCAAACTTGTTCTTGCCGGTCTTGACGTTCGTGCCGCTGAGTCGCTTCACGTATGACTGATCGAAGACCGCCTTCATCGGGCGTACTTTGCGCAACGGCTCCTTGAGCTGGCCCAACAATTCTTTCTCGAGCACGCCGGCGTTCAGGGCGGCGTCGTAAGCTGACTCCGGAAAGATGTCCCAGGCGCCGAATACCAGATCCTTCAGTTGGGCCAGCGGCACGAAGTCTTTGATTAGCGGCACACGGTTGTCCGTGCGTTTACCGAGACGAACCGTTCCCATCTGAGTAAGACTACCGATGGGTTGGGCAAAACCTTTCTTGATGGCTTCGACGCCGGCGATGAAAGTGGTGCTGACGGCACCGAGGCCGACGAGTAAAACTCCGAGCTTTCCTTCGGCTGGAACAATCTCGGCTTGTTTGGCAACTGGCATTCGGGTTCTCTCCTGTCAATCCTGAAAAATCATGTAAATCTTTTTAAATATCTATCGTGGAATGATACTCACTCGCGGCAACTGCGAACCGCCAAATCTTGCGCATTATTGGCGACGAATTGCTAGCTCGCGTTGCGAGAGACGAGGCTCTTACGGAATTCGCGCGGCGTGGCGCCAGTCGCAAGGCGAAAGGCTTTCGTGAAGTGACTACCACTCAGATAACCGACACGAGCGCCGATCTGAGCAACGGACAGATCCGTTTCGGCAAGTAACAACTGCGCTCGCGTCGCGCGAATGCTCGCGAGATAGTTGTGCGGCGATAACCCGGTCAGCTTTTTGAAGAGACGCGCGAAGTGGAAGGGTGAAAGATACGAAGCGGCTGCCAGTTCTTTCAGCGTGAGATCCTGATCGAGTTGTGTGTGCATCAACTCGACTGAACGTCGGATGCGTCGATCGACCAAACCCACGCGCGAGAGTTCGAGTTCTTCTGATAGCAGCGGAGTTGAGTAGTTTCTCAAGAGGTGGACGAGCAAGTGTTCCATCAGCGCTCGCATGAAAATCGCTTTACCGGGCTTGTCGGTCACGAGTTCCGCTGCAAACTCGTCCAGTATCCCGTTGAGCTTCCGGTCGCCTTTCAAGTGAGCGTCCGTAAACGTCACGATCGACTTTGGTGGAATCAATCGCATCGCAGCGGCTCTCTCAATCACGACTGATGCGGAGAACGTGAGGAAGAGAAGTGCGACCCTTTGTCCCTTCGCGGAAACGTTTGTATTTGGCTCGAGAACGACTGATTGGCCCTCATCGAGCGCGATGTGTTTATCGGCGATGACGTAATCGAGTTGGCCGGTGAGAGTAGCCAACAGTGAATAGCCCGTGGTCGCCTGATTCTGCCAGACAAGCTGTTTTGCTTTGCGGAAGTAAACTGAAAACTCCGGCGAGACGAAGAAACGATTCAGCGGATTCATCGATGCGCCAGCATAACGGCGGGATTGTTTGTAATCAACGCGTCGATGCCCATCGTCCGGGCTCGCTCGATCCACGCCGGATCATCGACGGTCCACACCGCGACATGTAGCCCTGCGTCTTTCGCCTTCCGTACAAGACTCTCTCGCGCCAAACGGTGATGCAGTGCCAGCGCAGACGCGCCCACATCTTTCGCCTGGCTGATGATTCTCTGATCTGACAGCACTCCGGGATTCGTAAACGATGGCTCAAACAGCGCGACTGTTTTGATCTCGGGCTCAATCTCGCTCACTATTTTCAGTGCCGGCAGTTGGAAACACTCAACGATCACACGTTCCTGGAAAGCGTGCTCGTCGATCGCTCGAACACACGCTTGCACAAGCGCCCGCTGTTCAGAAGGCGACTCAGACTTCATCTCGAGATAGAGCGTCGAATTGTTTGATTGAAAAAGTGTGAACAGTTCCGCGAGGTTCGGCACCGTCTCGTTCGCGAACGAGGGGGCAAACCAACTCCCGACATCAACTTTTTTGATTTCTGCCCAGGTGAGATCCGCAACGCGATCAGGTAAGCGGCCTGTCCGCCGCAACGTGCTGTCGTGAATCACAACCGGAACACCGTCGCGCGTGAGACGAACGTCAAACTCAATCCCATCGGCTCCAACCGCGAGGGTCTCACGAAACGCGGCCATCGTATTCTCAGGCGCAACAGCCGACGCACCCCGATGCCCGATAATCAGCGGCCTCAGCTTCAATTCGTGCTTTGTGTGCCTTTTTGTGGCAATTCTTGATCGAGGTTGACGATGCTCTTGAGCTTGACGTCGAACGTGCCGTAGTCCGTTTTGACTCGACCGCCGACGGGAACGTGTCGCGCGTCGTCAGTGACGAAGATTGAGAACTCGCCCTTCTCCTTGTCGATCAGTCGATCTGGTCCAAAGAGTTCGGCATTGACTCGCAACACATCAACGCGGCCGAAGATCGTCTTCATGCGCTTCTTCTCAACAACTTTCACCGGTATCGTGTAGACCTTGCCGCCGTCTCCGATGTGCACGTCGAAACCCTTCCCAACCCCGAGCGGCTGCGTGCGAATGAAATAGATCGCTGACAGCACGTCCTGTAACTGTCCCGAGAATTCGGTGATGGCGAGGCGCGGTTCCGCAGAGGGATTGTTAGGATCGCGCGAGGTCCAGACCATCCGGCCTTTCGAAGCATCGAACGTTGACTCTGTCGTGCGTACACGCTTGCCCTGTTCGTCGAGTATCGTTGTCTTTTGAACTGTGAACGAGACCGGCTCGACAATCGATTCAACGCGTTCACGAAACTTCAGATTGAACAAACGTGCGAAGAAGCCTTTACTCGAAACGTCGGCGCTGAAGGTTAAAGCGTAAGGTTTCGCAGTTGAGTTTGCGTCGTCGATCGGCGTGCGCGTCGCGCGGAACTTCAGATCGGCAACGTCGAGCTTGCGTAACAGCGCGCGCGAAAACTCCGCTTCGAACAGCAATTCTTCGCCGGATTCAAACCGGTGGGTCGTGGTTAATGGCGTGCTTTGCTGCGCGACCGAGTACGACAGCCGCATGAAGATGGCCATCGTGACGAGCAGCGTAGCAAAGGCGATGCTTTTGAAAATCTTCAAGTCAGTTAGAAGTAGTACGTCTTAATTAAAAGTAGACCCCATGCGACGACGAGCCCTAGCGCCGCGCGGTACTCACGGTACCGAAGATACAGCGTACCATCGAACCGGTTCGCCGCCGACTCATTTTGCCGAAACGGCGTGAGCCGGGGAAAGAACAGCGGCACCGAGCGCCGGTAAGTCTCATATTCACTTCCAAAGAGCTCAGCCACATGCGAGGTTTCGACGCGCATGACAGGTAGATAGATGCCAAGAAAAAGAGCTGCGAAGAGCAGGCCCAGCACTAATCGACCTGACGCGATTGTGAAGCCGAGCCCGAGTAAGAAACTGCCGAGATAGAGCGGATTGCGTGTGAAGGCGTATGGGCCGGAAGTGGCGAGCTGTGCATTTTT
>DATNDM010000306.1:0-4608 GCA_035553235.1 Pyrinomonadaceae bacterium
AGTACAGGGAGCGGTAGCGACCTGGTCGAATGATGGGAGTCAAAATCGTTACGAAATCTCGCATGCCAATCACGGACCAGGTCGCTATCGCTCCCTGTACTGACCCGACCCAAGAATGATTTTGGACTTTTGAGGCAAAGGGCGTCTGCGGTTGACGAATATTCGCGATCCAAAATATTCGCGATCCAAACCGTTCAGCTTTGGTTACCAGCGTCCTCCATCTGCTTACGCAAGCTCAGAGGGCGCATGTCGGTCCAGACTTCCTCGATGTAGGCCAGGCACTCGGCTTTGGTTCCGGTTTTGCCCGCGTCGTTCCAGCCGAGTGCGTTTTCGCGATCGGCCGGCCAGATTGAATACTGTTCTTCGTGATTTACCACAACCTTGTAGATGGTGTTGTCTTCGCGATCGTCACTACTACTCACCGTTACTCACCCTCCGTCTAAACGTAATAAACACTGGATCCGGTGACTAATACTATCACGCAGCTTTGCCTGAAAGTCTTTTTTGCCACAAAGAAGCACGAAAACCGCAAAATAGATTTTGCTGCTTTTGAGCTTTTTGTGGCTAAAATTTGGATGGTTTTACGCATATAGTACTCAATGGTGGGTTTTATGATCGAGGACGAGTATGAGTTGTCACCTTTGCAGCTCGGAATGCTGATTCACAGCTCCGAGGGCGCTCATGGTGCATACATCCAACAATTGGTGTGCTCGTTGAAAGAGGACCTGCATGTTCCGGCACTGGAAAGAGCCTGGCACGAAATAGTCAGCCGTCATCCGGTTTTCAGGACGAGTTTCCACATCGTCGCTGTCCCACCGACCCAACGCGTTCATTCGCAGGTCGACTTCTCGATCGCGAAAGAAGACTGGTGCGCAATGCCACAGCGTGAACAGCAAGCCGCGCTGGCCCGGTATCTCGCGAATGATCAGCAACGCGGCTTTGAACCGACCCAGGCGCCATTGATTCGCATCGCGCTCTTTCGTATGGCCCAGATGCATTACGAGATGGTCTGGACTTCGCATCACGCTCTGATGGATGGCCGCAGTCGACGCCTCGTGTTGAAAGAACTCTTTTCGTTGTACGACGCCTACCGCGACGGAGCGAGTCTCGAGTTAGAACAACCGCGACCATATCGCGACTACATCGCCTGGTTAAAGCAGTACGACTTAGACAGTGCTGAACAATTTTGGCGAGCGGAACTCCGCGGCTTCACCGCACCAACGTTGATAGATCTCGGCGCACGTCAGAAAAATAACGATCGACACGCTGTTGCCGAAGCATATCTCTCTGAGCCACTCACACTCGCGCTGACAGAGTTTGCGAACAGTGCGGGAGTAACGCTGAACACGTTGGTGCAGGGTAGCTGGGCCTTGCTGTTGAGTCGCTACAGTGGAGAACGGGATGTTGTTTTCGGCGCGACCAGAGCGTGTCGACGTTCCTCCATCGCCGGGGCCGATTCGATGATAGGTTTGTTCATCAACACGCTGCCGGTGCGCGTGCGCGTCTCGCCCGGCGAACTGCTACTGCCGTGGTTGCAGAGGCTGCGAGCGTCTCAAGTCTCATTCAGACAATATGAACATACACCGCTAGGCAAAATCATGGAGTGGTCTGAAGTGCGGCGGGGAACACCGTTGTTTGAAAGTCTTGTCGTTTTTGAGAATGACCAAATCAATGATGCTCTCCAATCGCAGGGCGCGAGCTGGAAAAATCGAGAGTTTGTGCTGCATGAACAAACGAACTACCCTCTCGTGCTGCACGCGCATGGCGGGGACCGGTTGTTGCTGAAGGTCGAGTATGACGAAACGCGTTTCGAGCGTCCCGCGATCGAGCGAATGCTGGGCCACTTGACGACGCTGCTTCAGGGAATAGTTGATGATGCGGAGCGGCGCATTCGTGATCTACCGTTCCTGCAGGAAACTGAAAAACAGCGACTGCTGGCAGAGTGGCAAGGTAACCAGGTTGAGTTTCCTGAGGATTCATGTATCCATGAACTGTTCGAGCAGCAAGTCGAGCGCACACCAAATGCGCCCGCGGTAATCTGCGACGAGCAGACCCTCAGTTATGCCGAACTAAACTCCAAAGCGAATCAACTCGCGCGACATCTTCGCCAACTCGGTGTTGGACCAGAAGTGTTAGTAGGCATCTGCCTGGAACGATCACCGCTGATGGTGATCGCGATGCTCGGCGTATTGAAGGCAGGTGGCGCGTACGTCCCGCTCGATCCCGCTTATCCCGCTGAGCGATTGCGATTCATGCTTACAGATGGCGACGTGCGTTTGCTGATCACGCAGCAGTCGTTGTTAGAAAAGCTGCCACGTGGCTTTCAAACCATGAGCGAAAATTGCCTCGCGGACTCTGCGTTTTCTTTGCGCCTCGCCGTATGCCGCGTAGGCACGGAACCGAGCGTGGTTGTCGGCATTGGTCTCAAGGTTCAACCGGCCAATCTCGCATACGTAATCTACACATCGGGCTCGACCGGAAAGCCGAAAGGCGTCGCGATTCAACACCGCAGCGTGGTTGCTTTCATACATTGGGCCAGCGGCGTCTTCTCACCGGAGGAGTTGAGAGGTGTGTTGGCTTCGACGTCGATCTGTTTTGACCTCTCCGTGTTTGAGTTTTTCGTTCCGCTCAGTCTCGGAGGCTGTGTGGTCCTGGCCGATAACGCTCTGCATGTGGCCACCCTGAAATCCGCGGCTCACGTCACCTTAATCAACACTGTGCCCTCGGCAATATCGGAATTGCTGCGCGCCGGTGCGATTCCCAAAACCGTCAAGACGATAAATCTTGCCGGCGAACCGCTGAAGAGCAGTCTGGTGCAGCAGATTTACGAACTGCCTCACATCGAACGTGTGTTCGATCTCTATGGACCAGCCGAAGATACAACCTACTCGACGTTCACCTTGAGACACCCGACTGGCCCGGAAACTATCGGACATCCGATCAGCAACACCCAAGCCTATTTGCTCGACAACGATCTTCAACTCGTCCCGGAAGGCGTGACTGGAGAGATTTATCTCGCCGGCGACGGACTGGCCCGAGGGTATCTGAATCGGCCGGATCTGACCGCGGAGAAATTCGTTCCGAATCCTTTCAGCTCACGCGGTTCAAGCCGGCTTTATCGCACTGGTGATCTCGCGCGCTATCGAAGCGATGGCAGTCTCGAATACTTAGGACGCGTCGATCATCAGGTCAAGATTCGAGGTTACCGGATCGAACTCGGCGAAATAGAGTCAACGATCGAACGATACGCGAATGTCAAACAGTGCGCGGTGATTGCCACAGCAGACAAAAACCTCATCGCGTATGTGGTTAGCCACCACAACGACGCGCTCGATCAAGTTGCGCTAAGAGCTTTCCTGCAGACACAATTGCCGCAGTACATGCTGCCGGCGCAGTTTGTATCGATGGTCGAGATGCCCTTAACACCGAGCGGCAAAATCGATCGTCGCGCACTGCCTGCGCCGGCGACGCCGCGGGCCAACGTCTTTGAATCTCCTCGGACATCGAGTGAAGAAAAGTTGGCGGCGATGTGGACTGCAATTCTGAAAATCGAACGTGTCGGGATTCATGATCACTTCTTCAACCTCGGCGGAAACTCTCTCCTTGCTTTTCAGCTGGTCTCACGCGTTCGTGACGAATTCAATGTAGAACTTCCGTTGACGCGTGTTTTTGAAAGTCCGACGTTAGCCGAATTGTCTGGTTGGATCAGCGAAACAGCAGCGCGCGGACTTAATCGCATCAGTTCGCCAATCAAAGCGCTGCCACGCCAGCGCCGCACGCGCGCAAAGGAACAGGCTTGCTAGTCTCCAACATGAGTAGCGAACGCATTTCAGCAAGTTACCCGCTGTCAGCGATGCAGCAGGGAATGCTGTTCCATTCGGTCTACGATCCGCGCGCCGGCTGTTACGTGCAGCAAATGGTCTGCCGGCTGCGCGAGGAACTGGACCTGATCGGGCTCGAGCGCGCGTGGCAGCAGACGGTTGACCGTTATGACATTTTGCGAACAAGTTTCAAGTTGAGTATCGATCAGTCACTCCAGGAAGTGCACCCGCATGTCACCATCGGTGTGACTGAGTTTGATCTGAGGTCTTTGGCAGAAGAGCAGCAACGTCAGGAGATCGATCGCTATCTGGAGTCTGACAGAGTACGAGGATTCGACTTAAGCGAAGCGCCTCTGATGCGACTCGCTGTCTTCCATCTCGGCGAGGCTGATCACTGCATGATCTGGACGTTTCATCATGCGTTACTGGACGGTCGTTCACATCATCAGGTGATCAAAGAAGTATTGAGTGCCTACGACGCCGCGCGAAATGGTGAGGAGACAAAGCTAGATGAACCGCGGCCGTATCAGGACTACATCGAATGGTTGAATCGTCAGGACTGGCACGACGCGGAAAAATTTTGGCGCGGGAGGTTGAAAGGATTTTGTTCGCCGGCGGCGTTTTCTAACGGCAAATCAGAAGTCGGATGTGGAGAGTTTGGTGTTCGTCAGCAACGTATCAGCGAAACGACAACTGCCCAACTCAAGCTCGTCCTGCAGCAGGAAGGTCTCACGCTGAATACGTTACTCCAGGGAGCGTGGGGCCTGCTGCTCAGCCAGCACACCGG
>DATNDM010000307.1:0-3202 GCA_035553235.1 Pyrinomonadaceae bacterium
TCATCTTCCTTGGTGCCGAGCGTTGTCGAAACGAGCGCCTGGGTCTCGCCGCGTGTGAACAACGCCGAGCCGTGCACGCGCGGCAGCCAACCGACTTCCGACGTGATCGGACGTATTTCGGAAAACCGCCGGCCATCGGGACGACGCCGTTTGTTGAGAATATCGTCGCGAAACACCATCTCCTTGAGCTGGTCGAAGATCAGTTTCGCCATCGCGCGTCTTTCCGGCTGATCTTCCGGATACGATTCGGTAACTTCCTTCTTCAACGCATCGACGGCGGCGTAGCTGGAGCGTTTTTCCTGTGTGCTGGTGTCGAGTGCGGTGCGCAGCGGTTCGGCGTACCGCTCGGTGATCTCGCGTGTCATGTCCGGATCAAGCTCGACGGCGGCGACTTCGCGCTTCTGAATCTCGAGGGCTTTGTAGAGCTCTTTCTGCCAGCGACAGAGCCGGTTGATTTCCTTGTGCGCAAGCATCAGGGCCTCGACCATGATCTCTTCCGAAACTTCACTCGCACCGGCTTCGACCATCACGATCGCTTCTTCAGTGCCCGCGACGATCAAGTTCAAACGCGACTCACGCACTTCATCGTAAGTCGGGTTAACAATGTAACGTCCCTCGATCAATCCGATACGCACGCCCGCAATCGGATTCAAAAACGGAATATCTGATAGATAGAGCGCACACGACGCGCCCGTGATGGCAATAACGTCGGGGTTGTTGTCGGGGTCCGCTGAAATAACGCTGGCAATAACCTGAGTTTCGTTTCGGTAACCTTCGGCAAAGAGTGGGCGGCAGGGACGATCGATCAGGCGGCTGGTCAGGACTTCCTTTTCATTGGGACGGCCTTCGCGCCGGAAGTAATTGCCGGGAATGCGCCCGGCCGCATAATTTGATTCACGATACTCGACCGTGAGGGGAAAGAAATCAATGCCTTCGCGCGCAGTGGGAGCGCCAACAGCGGCGACCAGCAACATCGTGTCGCCATAACGAATCACGACTGACCCGTCCGCCTGCTTCGCAACGCGGCCGGATTCGACCGTCAACTCCTTATCGCCAAGCTTGATTGATTCTTTGAGGTATTTCCTGTTTGACATTTCTATTCTCCTTCGCACGATACACCTGAACATTCGTCAGGCCGCGGGCGCTGCCAATCATTGGCAAATACATTTAGCGCCGCGCTGTTTTAGCAAGCAATCTTGCGCTTATAAGTTTCTGGGCCGCCAACGTGATGCGGGTAAGGCTTGCTGTAGCAGCAACTAAAAAAGGCGGCACGAGCCTCTTGAACCGTGAAGCTCATGCCGCCTTAATGCTCGAAGCTTTTTGGCCGTACACGTCCGCTTGTTCGCAGTAATCGCCGTCACGTTCGGCACTGCCACAAGCTCTTCGATAGACGCGGGCTTTAACTGAACAGAGATTCGAAGCTCTCTCTCAACGTATGAATCTAACGACGCAGACCCAGACGATTAACTACCTCATGGTAGCGTTCTATATCAGTGCGCTTTAAGTAATCCAACAAACTGCGACGCTGCGAGACCATTTTCAGCAGGCCGCGCCGCGAGTGATTGTCTTTCTTGTGGGTCTTGAAATGCTCGGTGAGGTCGTTGATTCTCTTGCTCAAAAGCGCCACCTGGACTTGTGGTGACCCTGTGTCTGACTCATGCGTTCGGTACTCAGAAACTATCTGTTCCTTGGTTTGTTTTGCTAACGCCACTTGCTTTAATGGTCCTCCTCGACGGCAGTAGAGTCCGCTTAAAAGCGGCAACCGCTAAACTTAAAAAGCGTCTAAATGTAACACGAGCCGCTGAAAACGTACAAATAGAGCGAAAACAGCCACAAAAGCAACAAAATGCACATATACAAAAGAACCTCGTTTATGGTTTTTGTGCCTTAGGTGGCTAATTTGGGTGTACTATCCGGCGAATGTCAAAACCTAAAATCGTGATTCTCGGAGGCGGCTTCGGAGGGATTTTTACCGCTCTGGAGATCGGTGGCGCCGGCGAGGTGACCCTCGTCAACGACGCTGACCACTTCATTTTCACGCCCATGCTCTACGAGTACCTGAGCGGCGAAGTGGAAGCGTGGCATATCGCACCGAAGTACAGCGAACTTCTCGACGATAACGTGCGAGTCGTCCAGAGCGCGGCCACGGGTGTCGACCTGAACTCGCAGTCAATCACTCTCGCCAATCAACAAACGCTGAACTACGACGTGCTCGTGCTCGCGCTCGGCGGGATCACGAACTACGTCGGCGTCGAGGGTGCGCAAGAGAATTCGTTGCCGTTCAGAAAACTCGAGCACGCGGATCATCTGCGCTCGCTCATGGTGGCGGCACTGGATCGGATTCCACCTGACATGGCGCCGCAAGACGTGCGTCGTGAACTGACGTTTGCCCTCGTGGGTGCGGGCGCGAGTGGCTGTGAGCTGTCGACGAAGATGGCTGACCTGCTGAACGATGCGTTCAGGCGGCGTGCGCTGCACGGCGAGCCGCGCGTGGTCCTGATCGAGATGAGCGACCGTGTTGTTCCCGGCATGGGCGATCAGATTCGCGAATACGTCGAAGACGCGCTGTTTAAGTCGCGAGTCGAGGTGTTCACGGAGACGCGCGTGGTGAAAGTCGCGAAAGACGCAATCACGTATGAGCACGAAGGCAAAGAGGAACGTCTGAAGACAGCGGCGGTCGTGTGGCTCGGCGGCGTGAAGATGAACCCGGTTATCGAGCACCTCGACGCAGAGAAGAACAAGCGTGGTTTGTTGATTGTGAAACCGACGTTGCAGTTGTCGCAACACGTGAACGTCTTCGCGCTCGGCGATATTGCTTACTATCCCGATGCATCGCCGACGCTGGCCGGCACTGCGCAGCTCGCATTTCAGCAGGCGAGTCTCGCCGGTAGTAACGTCAAGGCGTATCTCGAAGGAAAAGAGATGAAAACGAAGCACTTCGAGGAGCTCGGCGAGGCGCTCAGTTTGGGAACAGAACGCGCGGCTGTCTTGACGGGTGGAAAGGCATTTGGCGGCGCGTTGGCGAGACAGGCGCGCTTCGCGTTGTACACGTCGCGATTGCCGACCTGGCATCACCGACTGCGTGTCGGGGCTAGTTGGTTTTTCGAAGGAACGACGCCACAGCCCCTCTTGCCGCTCGGAATCGAGAGATGAGTTTTTGCCGCGGATTTACGCGGATGAACGCCGATCAGCGTTAATCTGT
>DATNDM010000308.1:0-2107 GCA_035553235.1 Pyrinomonadaceae bacterium
GAACTGGGCGCGAAGATTTACGTGTTCTGGGGTGGCCGCGAGGGCGCGGAGGTAGACGCGGCGAAGGATCCGCGCGAAGCGTTGAAGTGGAATCGCGAAGCTCTCAACTTCCTGTGCGAGTACTCAATCGATCAGGGATATGGCTACAAGTTCGCGCTCGAGGCGAAACCGAACGAACCGCGCGGCGACATTTACCTGCCGACAACGGGCGCGATGCTCGGCTTCATCGCGACGCTCGATCATCCGGACATGGTTGGCGTCAATCCTGAAGTCGGTCACGAGCAGATGTCGGGGTTGAACTTTTATCACGTGGTGGCGCAGGCGATTGAAGCGGGCAAGCTTTTTCACATCGATCTCAACGATCAAAAGGGTCCGCGTTTCGATCAGGACCTGCGTTTTGGTTCGGAGTCGATCAAGAATTTGTTCTTTTTGGTGCGGCTGCTGGAGAGTTCCTACGATGGTCCACGTCACTTCGATGCGCATTCTTATCGGAGTGAGAACGAGGCAGGTGTCTGGGAGTTTGCGGCCGGATGCATGAGGAATTATCTGATACTGAAAGAGAAGGCGCGGCAGTTTGATGAAGACAAGGAGATTCAGGGGCTTCTCAGCGAATTGCGCAACGGATCCGGAAACGGTGAGACGCTCGGCCGTTACAGTGCGGCAGAAGCGAAGCGCGTGAAGGAACTCTCGCTCGATCGCGCGGAGTTAAGCAGCAAAGTGCTGCCGTACGAGCGCCTGGACCAGTTGACGGTTGATATTCTCTTCGGAGTGCGCTGAGGCTTGAAGAAGACATCTCACGCAGAGGCGCAAAGAAAGCAAAGGCGCAAAGCCTGCCATGTTCTTTGGGCATCTCTTTGCGTCTTTGCTTTCTTTGCGCCTTTGCGCGAACGTACCCCCGCGCAGAATCGCAACCTTACAAATTTAACAAGATAAAAATCAAAGAGGCAGCCAATGCAACCAGTCGCCCGGCTTTTGTTGTTTATCGCGTTTTTTTGTCCCGCTGTTGCAAACGCACAAGTGCTCGGCGATCCTGTCGATGTCAGTCAGGATTTCCAAAAAATGGAGAACGTCTACTTCGTCGGTAGTCGCGTGACTTCATTCGATCCGGCGACCGGCCAGGGCACTCTGCAATGGGATCGTTACCTCCGCAACACCACGCTTTCATTCAACAAGATCGACGTCGGGTTCACGCGCGGTAAGGCGACCGAGTTTCCCGGAACTGAATACGATCAGGATCCGGCACTGCCTTTTTCAATCAGCTTCGTCAGTCCACGCACAGTTCGTCTGCGCTTCTCAACGCGCGCCGTTCCACTGAGCGACGGTCAATCGCTGATGCTTGCCGGACCAGTTCCAAAAGACACTTCGTGGCGCGTTGAGCAGAACGATCGCGAGATCACTTACACCGGTGCACACGGCAAGGTGAAAATCATCAAGCAGCCGTGGCACGTCGAGATTTACGACGAGCGCGGACATCTACTCACGCGCACGCAGAACATCGGCGATCCGGCCACTTACATCACGCCGATTCCATTCTCGTTTGTGCGTCGCTCGAGCGATCTTTCGCGCCGCATTGCCGCCACTTTCGAACTGCAACACGACGAAAAGATCTTCGGCTGTGGCGAATCGTTCACGCGCTTCAACAAGCGTGGCCAGAAAGTTTTAGTCTCGACGCGCGACGGCATGGGCACGCAGAACGAGTACATGTACAAGCCGATTCCGTTCTTCCTGAGCAGCAACGGTTACGGCATGTTTGTGCACACGAGCGCGCCGTTGACGTTCGATATCGGCAAGTTCTATGACGCGCACAACGTGATCTACTCAGGCGACGAGAACCTCGATCTCTTCGTCTTCCTCGGCGAACCGAAAGACATTCTTTCGGAATACACGGCGTTGACGGGTCGTAGTCCCGTGCCGCCGCTTTGGTCCTTCGGGTTCTGGATGAGCCGCATCACTTACAACTCGGAAGACCAGGTGCGCGAGGTGGCCCAACAATTGAGAGCGCACCAGATTCCGGCTGACGTCATTCACCTCGACACGGGTTGGTTCGAAACTGACTGGCGCAGCGATTATCGTTTCTCGACTTCGCGTTTTCGCGATCCCGCAAAGA
>DATNDM010000309.1:0-2976 GCA_035553235.1 Pyrinomonadaceae bacterium
GGCGGCGGCAATGCCAAACAGCTAACCAGTCACTCTGCTGATGACGTCGTGCTCGGCTGGTCTGCTGATTCGCGCTCGGTGCTGTTCAGCAGCAATCGTGGCGAAGACTTCATGCCGCAGCTTTATCTCGTCAGCACCGAAGGCGGCATGCCGTGGAAAGCCGGAACTGATATGGGCATCCAGGCTTCTTATTCGCCCGACGGATCGAAGCTCGCGTACAACCAGAAAGGGCAGGTTTACTGGCGCAAGTATTACCGCGGCGCTTACCAAACTGACATCATGATCATGGACGTCGCGGCGAAAAAGTTTACGCAGATCACGGACTTCGACGGTCTCGACTCGTGGCCCATGTGGGGACATGACGGCTTTATCTACTTCGTCAGTGATCGCGAGGGCAACGGACTCACAAACATCTGGCGCGTCTCCGAAAACGGCGGCAAAGCCGATCGTGTGACGACGTTCAAGAGCGGCGACGTGCGTTGGCCCGCGATCAGTTCCGACGGCAAAGTGATCATGTTTGAGCACGACTTCGGCATCTGGAAACTCGACGTCGCCTCGAAACGCGCGACTCAGATCAAGCTCGACATCGACGCCGAGACACAGGAAAACCTGTCGGAAATGCAGTCGTTCAACTCGCAGGCTGACGATTACGACCTCGCGCCGAATTCACGACACATCGTAGTCTCGATTCACGGCGAGATCTTTACCGCGCCCGTTGAGGAAGGCGATCTCAAGCAGATAACCGACAGCGCCGCCCGCGATCGCAACGTCGCTTATTCACCAGACGGCAAGTGGCTCTCGTATGTTTCCGATCAGAGCGGACGCGAGGAGTTGTTCGTGGTGCCGCTTGATGGCTCAGCGCCGGCGACGCAGGTCACCGACATCGATGCGTTGAAGAACGCCTACAACTGGTCACCGGATTCGAAAGAGATCGCCTTCGCGGCTTCTGACGACAAGCTGCGCAAAGTCGTGGTTGCGACGAAGCAGGTGACCGAGCTCGACACTTCGCGCTACGGCGGTTTCAGCGCGCCGGTTTGGTCGCCCGATGGCAAGTGGATCGCGTATTCAAAGCAGGATGCGACGCGCACGTCTGATGTCTACATGATTTCCGCATCGGGTACGGAGAAAGAGCCGCACAAGGTCACGTTCGATTCGAGCAACGACGGCAATCCACGGTTTTCGCCTGACGGCCGCAAGCTTTATTTCCAACGCATCGACGCTTCAGGCGGCGGCAATGCGCCAAACTCAGTGCAGCTTTACTCCGTTTGGCTGGAGCGACAGGAACGCGATCCGGACGATGCGGAAGAACGCGACGCACGTGAAGCGCAAGGGCCATCTCAACCGCCGCTCGCCGGCGAGGACGGCGAAGCACCTGCGCCGCGTCCTCGTCCGCAAGCCAATCGTCCGCCGCGGGAAATCAAAGTTGATTGGGACGGTCTGAAGCGACGTACCAAACAAGTGACGCGCATGCCCTTCCCGGTTCAGAGTTACACGTTCACGCCTGACAGCCGCACGATCGTCTTTGTGACGAGTGAACCGGCGGGCATGGCGAACGTGCCGGTCATCTACTCGATTCAGGAAGACGGACGTCGCTTGACGCGAATCACGTCAGGCCAGCCGCCGAACGATAATGACGGTGGTGGACCAGGCGGCGGCGGAGGTTTTGGCGGCGGACTCGGCGATCTCAACGTTTCGCGTGATGGCCGCACACTCTTTTTCCGGGAGCGCGACGGCATTTATTCAGTGTCACTGGCGCCGGCAGCGGCTGGGGCCGGAGCAGCAGCCGCAGCGGGTGCAGGCCGTGAAGCTGGTCGTCGTCGCATCAACTTCAACGTACGTGTGCGCGTCGATCGTCCGGCGGAGTGGGCCGAGATGTTTGACGATGGCTGGCGCACGATGAAGTATCGTTTCTACGATCCGAAGATGCACGGCATGGATTGGGACGCCGCGCGCGCGAAGTATCGTCCGCTCGTTGACTTCGTCGGCGATCGTCAGGAATTACTCAACATCATCAACGAGATGATCGGGGAGTTGAATGCGTCGCACACAGGTGCGGCGCCTCCGCCACGTGGTCCAGGCGCGGGCGGTGTTAATACGTCGCATCTCGGTCTCGAACTCGAGCCTGACACGGCTGCCGGTCGTTACAAGGTGACGTACATCTACCAAGATGGACCAGCCGATAAAGACTGGGTCAAGGTCAAGGTTGGTGATTACCTGCTCGCGATCGACGGCAAGCAGGTAAAAGCCGGCGACGAGTACTGGGCGCTCTTGAACTCGCGTCTCAATCGCAAAGTGAACGTGACGTTCAACTCAACACCCGCTGAAGCCGGTGCATGGACCACACGCATCGAGGCAATTTCGACGAATGCTTACAGCCAATTGCGCTACGAGCGTTGGGTAAATGAGCGTCGCAAGAAAGTAGATGAGCTTTCGGGTGGACGCATCGGCTACCTGCACATTCAGGCGATGAACCCGCCGTCGTTGCGCAAGTTTGAGAAAGAGCTGCGCGAGTATCGCAACAAGGACGCGATGATCATCGATCAGCGCTGGAACGGCGGCGGCAACATCGAACAGGAGTTGCTCGCGATTTTGGTCCAACGTCAGTATCAGATCTGGCAGCCGCGCGGCACTGAAGCGACCGGGCGTCCGTTTGCCGGCTACTTCGGACCGAAGGTCGTGTTGCAAAACTGGCGCTCGGCTTCCAACGCTGAGATGTTCCCGGCCGGTTTCCGCGCACTGGGTCTCGGTAAAGTGATTGGCACGCCGACAATGGGCGCGGTCATCGGCACCGGAAGCTACAGCTTGATCGATGGTTCGACAGTGCGAACGCCGGGTGTTGGTGTGTATCTCGCCGATGCCAAACACACGAACATGGAGAATTACGGTGTGCAGCCGGATCTGATGGTTGATAACAAACCAGAGGACACGCTTGCCGGACGCGATCGTCAACTCGAGGCCGCGGTTGAAGAGTTGATG
>DATNDM010000310.1:0-7955 GCA_035553235.1 Pyrinomonadaceae bacterium
GTTCAGTGCAGACTGCATGCCCGATTCGGCAACGTAATACGCCTGCATCTCGGCAGTCGAGCCGACCGAGTTGTTTGCCGACATCATCGTCGTCATTATGAGGGCTCCGCCCGCACCGAGAAGAAGGAGAGAGACGAGCAACATCATAACGAGCGCAGCGCCTCGTTCGCCGTTGCGGTTGTTAGTATTCATCTTCGATTCGCTTTTCATGGCTCGTTTCAGGCTCCTTCAGTAAACGATTGAGTTGCGCAGGACTACGTCCGACGTGAGTTGGACTTGAGAGGCCGGCTGATAACCTTCCTCGCCGGGAGTGCCGACTGCCGGCAGCGTTACGCCAACCGCAATGACAATGAACTTCGCTGCACCGGGCGAGACTTCGGTTTTATTGTTGCCCGCCCCGTTCTTTACATTCGTGATGTCACAAATCTGAGCGCCGCTGACGGTCCTGATGGTCGTGTCGTAAGTGACTTTCTCGTCGTAGTAACGAAAGATCAGCGAGTCGACACGGTTCGCGAGCACGGTCGTTTGATTTGCGCCGTTCCTTTCGTAACGAACGATGTAGCGCTGGCCGCGGTCTGCGTCCACGTACATCAGAAACTTCACGTCTTCGTCGGTATCGTCGACGTCTGCGTCTTCAACATATCCGTTAGCCGGATCTGGCATGCCGTTCAGGTTGGAGACGATGCGCAGCGACTCGCTATCACTGTCGTTGGCGACGACGCCGTTTGACGAAACAGCGGGCAGACCGCCTGGCAGTTTCAAACCGGAGTTCGCGATCTCGCGCGTCATGATATTGAGAGCGCGCTGCACGTCGGCGACTGCGTCTGACTTGCGATCTTCGCGCGAACGAACGCGGAAGCCGGTAGCGAGTAGCGTGCAGGCCGCGGTCATCATGCCGATGGTGACGCCCATCGCGATGATTAGTTCGAGCAGAGAAAACCCGGCCTGATTATTTGAGCGTGACGTATTCATGTTTCTGGGCCTTGTTAGTGGAGTGGGCGTTAATCAGTGACGAGGTAGCTTCCGCTCGCGAGTGTCGAGCGATAGGAAACGAGCACCACCGGCGTGCGTGTCCACGTTGGACCAGACGCTCGCGGTGTGACGGTGATTGTTATTCGCTTTAACTGTTTCAAGGTGTTATCGGAATTTGTCAGGTCGGCGACGATTCTTTGCACGCTGTACGTGCGTCCACCGGTGGTCACCGTGAAGTTTGTCGTGCCCGTGTTCAGCGTTGAATCTTCGTACTTGACGCTGCGGATCTGTTCCAACTGCTGCTGGGCCACGGCCATCGAGAGGGCGCGCTCGCTGCCGCCGACGTTGTTATTGATCGAGAAGACAAACAGCGAGGAGCAGGCGAGGGCGGCGACCATCAGCACGACCATCGAGATGCTGGTTTCGACGAGAGTGAAGCCGGCCTCGCCTTTCGCTGTTTCGGTTTTGGGAGTTCGGAATTTCATCGGAGCTTTCCTGTTTGTTTCCTGGGTCTTTTAGAACAGCGAGATGCCTGCGACTACGACCGGGACTGTCGTCGAACCGCAAGTCGAGCTAAACGTCACTGAATAAGTTCCGAGTGACTTCTTCGATTTCACCGTGAACGTGGCGGAGCCGCCTGGGGCCACTGTTTGTGCGTTACTGGGACTTACCTGCAGATCCGAGGCTTTACTCGACGATGCAGTGATCGACAGGCTGGTCAACGAATCATGGCTGACCTTGATTGTCGACGTTCCATCGAGGAGCAGAGCCAGTGATCCGGAATCCGTCTTGATAGTGCACGGCGACGGAGTCGGCGTGGGCGTCGGTGTTGCTTTTGGAGTTGGTGTCGGTTTTGGGGTCGGAGTTGCAATCGGCGTCGGCGTCGGCGTCGGAGTCGGGTTCGTGCCAGTGGAGCCGCCGGTGGTGCCTGTGGGATCAGTAGTTGAACCCGTTCCACCTGCCGGATCGCTGCCGCCGGTCGTGCCGGTTGGTGGAGTCGTTGTCGTTGTATCAGGCGTCGGAACGGGAGTCGCGCCGGCTGCTAAATCTCCGACGTTGAGATTAACGTTCGGTACTTTGTCGTCGAAGACTTTGCTATCGATCGTGACGTCGCCCGAGCCGGTGACGTCGACTGAAACTCTGTCCACGCCATTTTTCAGTGTGATTGAGACCTGCGCGTTGGACTCACCAAGAGTGTTCCAGGTACGGCCGCGCCAGTCGAAAGCGACCGTCTCGACGGTGTCGAACTCGATGCCGGATGGAAGAGTGATCGTTTTCGTGTCGAGGTTACCATCGCCGTCGAGATCCATCGTGACGTTGTAGCTCTGCTTACTGTCGTTGATCGCGACGTTGGCGCGCGCGGCGGCGGTATCAGCGTGGCGACGAATGGAATAGACGCGGGCCTTCTCGATGTACGACGCGTACTCGCGTGCACTGCCTGAAAGCCGGATGCTCGCTTTGGCGCGGCTGATTCCCATCACGCCAAGGCCGGTAACGATCGCCAGCACTGAGGCCGTGATTACCATTTCGATCGTTGAGAATCCGCGACCGCTACGCTTCGTGTGTTTATTAGCTTTCATGTGCATCATCGTCATGGTCCAAAGAAATTTGTGGTCTAAGTCGATGACCACGGCTGGACCATTGAGCAATCGTGGTGCCACGAAAGTTCTGTGGACAAAAAACACAAATGTCAGAGTTGAGAGACTAGTGGAGTTGACTGAACTTCAATCAGAATGGTTTGAATTCGGTTACGGTGAGGTCAGATTGAGAGGGGCTTTGGTTTAAGGGGCGTGCACGAAATGTCGGTTACGGACTTCTTCTCTGTGCAACCTCTGTGTTCTCTGTGTCTCTGTGGTCATTTTTTCGAACAATTCTTAACCACAGAGGCACAGAGAACACAGAGATTGCACAGAGAAGAGCTATAGACAGGCTTTTCCGTGCAAAGCCGGTTTAAGTTGAAGAGTCTTGCGGCAGGTGAGGGTTCACTTCATTTGCCTGGAGCAACTGCTCAACAACTCCCCGGAATAGCTTCGACATCACGAAATACCGAGGTCCTGTGCCGTCATTGACCTCAAACGAGGGGTTGCTGCCGGTCAGTAAGGTCAGTGCTTTAGGGAAAAACACCTGGTCAAGGTTGAACAAGTATTCCTTCGCCTCACCTACAGATTTGTAAGCAGAAATATCGACTTGTTCTGAAACCACGATGCGGGCGCCCGTGTCGATGCCGGTGTCGATGAAGAACACCGTAATCCCCACGGGATCGCCTTGCAGAATTGACCACTCCAAGACACTTCGGCCCCGATAGCCCGGCAGAATACCGATGTGATGATTCAAGATTCCAAGCCGAAAAGCGTTGATCGTAACGTCGCGATAGATAACACCCGTCTTATGCAATCCCACGTCGAGTTTTAGTTTCTTGAGCCGGTCTACAGATGCCGGATCGTGGAGCGGGGCGCGCAGGAATATCAATCTTCCCTTTGCGAAGAGTCGTACCGGATCGAGTCCATTTAGCGAGGCAACGACAAACCGCGCCAGATTGGCTAAGTGGCTGGTCAGAGCCGATCGATGCGGCGGCGGGCTTATGATGATGTAGACCTCCTGCCCGGGAACGTCTCTGACGGCTTTATAGATTGCGAAAGCGGACGAAAAAGAATGTGCGAGTATGCCGGTACGCATCTAGCTCAGGTGAGTTGCCAACGCTCTCAAATAGAAACTCAGATACGACAACCGCAACCAGTTTTGAGGCGATTGCGGGCGCCAGGCCGCCGGCAACAATTCGTAATAGTAATTGAGCGCGTCGAGATATCTGAGATCAGTTGTAAACGACGCATAGATCCCTATCAGGTTTAATCTCAGGAGCAGATCGTCAACATTCACGAGATCGATTGAATGCTGCTCCAGCCGCGCTCGATCCGCCACCATCAGTCGTTCAAGCAGGTGTTCTCTGATTCGCTGCTCCGAGGGCGCGGCAATGTTGAGCGGATGACGATAGCGGGTCGTGAGCAGTTCAAAGCGCTGTTCCGGATCTCGACTGAACGACTGCAACTGATCGAAGAACACCGCCTCGTCAAGTGCGGCAGCTTCGCTGCATGCAATTGGCTCGTCCGCAGCCAGCGTGCGAATTGCGGTTAACGAATCATCGCTACTCGCAAACCACGTTGTCGGTGCTTTCCATTTACTGAACTGCTGCAAGTCTGCGGCAGTAGCCAGTTGCTTGCAGACCTCAGTCCACCGCTGCCGAAGCGCATTAACGATGATTTGCTGCCGCGTGCTCAATTGAACGTCGAGTCTTGACCTTAAATTTATGTTTTAAGTTCCGGGCCAGCTCGGTGAGCGTGATGAATCGTATGTCTGAGCTGGCGGCTGCGTTTCGCAGGAACCGTTCAAGATCGGCAAAGTTGTGCAGATCTTTGGTGTGGTTTTCGAGCACGACGGGAACGTCGCTCAAACCGCTCGCGCGCGATCTCTTGCGAATGGATTCGAGCATTTCCATCATCAATGCGTAATCTAGTTGAGCGAGATCTGAAATCGTATGCTTGCCCCTGAAATATGGAACAATCGCTTTTCGGTAAACTCGACTCAATCGGCTGCCGTCGATTTGTGCCCATTGTTCACCATAGGCTTCAACGCTGCGACCATTATTGCTAACGACATTTGGTCGCGTGATCTTATTCCTGATCTTACCAGCAGCCTTGTCGACGTGATGTCGTAGTACTTGCCGGCGCGAAGCATAGAAGCAGTTTGTCGGAACACAAACGATGGGCTCGACCTTCTCTGAAACCTTTCGAGCGTCGGTCATCACCGGATAGTAAGGTAAAAAGCCCTCCTCACACTCCGTGTAATCCAGTTGTATGTTGCGCGTGTCGTATTTGACTCCTGCCACGATACTCATATCGAAGACAATGCCGAGCTGGACCAGTAAGTCGAGCATATGCGGCGACGGCGCTATGCACCATGCTCCTGAGCGAAACGACACGCAGCGATAGTGTGGATCGATGTCTTGAAGCAGATGCTCGAGGTATTCTTTGCCGCGCTGTAGCATCTGTTGCGCCGCTTTGAAAGAGTAGTTCAGGATGGACCAGTCAGCAGTGAGCTTCCAGTGTCCGTCCTGATATTCGGCATTCTGCCATTGCGGGTGGATGTGCAATTGAATGTCATGGCCCTGCCGAAAGGTTTCTCTGACCGTCTCATCCCACTCATCCGCGAGCGCTTTTAAGTTCGGGTGCTGATCCTGGTGCTGCCTGAAAGTAATTTGTTGCATTACTTCAGCGTTGAACGAGCCGTGGATGCCGAGCTCGTTGTAGATAGCGACCAGCCGGCGCAAAGGTTCGAACTGCAATTGACGAACGTCCCCCGAGCCGTTACCGCTCAACTCCCAATCATCAACCAGGGCAAGGTGTGTCGTCGTCATCATGCTGAGTGTCTCATAATTAACCATAAAGAAGCACAAAAAGCTCAAAAGCAGCAGGCTGTTTTTTGAGCTTTTTGGTGCTTCTTTGTGGCAAAAACTGTGCTTACGACTTGCTTACAACATTGCCCTCCGCGTCGTAGATGGTTACCTCACCAAACGGCGTAACCTGGTCCTTCACCTTGTCCCAATCTCCGACAATCACAATCGCAGCGCGGTAAGTATCGAAGTACTTCGCCGCAGCTTTTTGAATATCAGCCGTAGTCAGCGCCTCAATCTTCGGTCGAAAATCGTCGATGAAGTTCTTGTCGAGATCGTAGATGTAGATTGTGTTGATACGACCGGCAAGCCCAAGCTGGCTGGCAAGTTCGACGGAGAAGTTGCCGGTGCTGTATTCCTTCGCCGCACTCAGTTCCTCATCCGTCACCGGCAACACGCGCATCCGGTCGAGCTCGTAGAAGATCTCGAGCAGCGTTGGACCAGTCACTTCGTTGCGGACGAAAGCGCCCGCTAACATCGATCCGGTTTTTGCCTGAGTATTTGACGAACTGAACGGCGAGTATGTGTAGCCCTTCGACTCGCGAATGTTGCGCGTCAGGCGCGAGTAGAACGAGCCGCCGAAGATCGTGTCGGCAGTGCGAATCGCGAAGTAGTCTTTGTCTTTACGTGGAATCGTGACGTTGCCGATGTATATCGCAGACTGGATCGATCCCGGCCGGTTCACGAAATAGATCTGACGCTTGTCTCGCGCGGGCACGGGCGGGTTTTCGTCCGGCGGCACTGTCCCACTCTTCCAACTACCAAAAGCCTTCTCGATTTCCGCGAAGGTCTTGTCAACATCGATATCACCCACGACGATCAGATGCGCGGCGTTTGGAATGTAATACTTCGTCACAAACGCGCGCAGGTCGTCTCGTGTCAGCGCGTTGATCGACTTCTCATCCGGCACAACAAAGCTGTACGGATGATTACCGAAGATGGCTTTCTGAAAACGCTCGTTGACGAGGAATCCCGGATCGGCACGGCCTGCGCGTATCTGCTGGATCGTGTTTTCCTGTGCGAGCTTAACTTCCGTGTCGGGGAACGACGGGTGTTGGGCCACGTCGCTCATTAAGTCAAACAGTCGCGTGGAAAACTCTGACAGCGCAGTCGCGGTCATCGTGGTTGAATCAGCGTCGCTGCCGAGACCGAGTGACCCGCCGATCGAGCGCAGCTCTTCCTTGATCTGTTTGCTGGTACGCGTGTCAGTCCCTTCGTTTGCGACACCCGCTACGATCTGGGCGATGCCGGGATGCGCGTCACGATCGGTCGCGTTAGTTGCCGATCGAAACGTGAGCAGCGCGGAAACCTTCGGCACGCT
Organism: Pyrinomonadaceae bacterium; assembly: GCA_035553235.1. Classification (GTDB taxonomy): domain Bacteria; phylum Acidobacteriota; class Blastocatellia; order Pyrinomonadales; family Pyrinomonadaceae; genus PSRF01. The sequence goes on from DATNDM010000310.1 coordinate 6,741, forward strand.
TGGCAGCGGCGCGAGCACGACAGTCAAGCCGTTTGCGAGTTTCTTTTCCGTGATCCTGGGAAGATTCAGTGGCCGCGCCGGACCCGGCGGTGGCGGCGTTTTCTGTTGGGCGAATGCAGCGGTGGTTGTGAACAGGATGATCGCAAGGAGTATTTTCATCTGATACCTCCGTGGTTACTGCCCGGTCTTGGGTGACGCAGCCTTTGCTTCGGGAACGCGATCGATCACGGTGCGATTACTCGGCACCAGATACTTCGCTGCCGCGGCTTTGACCTGCGCAGCGGTGACGTTCTCAAACGGCGTCAACAACGAGTTGATTTGCTGCGGATCGTCACGGAAGAGAGCCAACGACGACAGCAAGTGTGCTTTGCCGAGGCTGCCCTCGAGCTGGCTGTAGAAGTTGGACCGGTAACTCACCTTTGCGTCCGCCAGCTCTTTCTCGGTGATGCCTTTCGTCGCGATATCTGCGATCACGGCGTCCATCTCTTTGATGACCTCATCCGCGGTGTGACCAGGCTTGTAGGTCGTGCGCGTGGTCATGATCATGGGACCGGAGTAGTCAAACTCGTTGCCGAAGTAGTTGAGTCCGCCTGAGAGATCGAGTGTCAACTCTTTCTCTTTCACGAGACGTTGATACCAGCGCGAACTTTCACCGGCTTGAAGGATTCGGACCAGCAGCGCCATCGCCGGAAAGTCGGGCGAGTTTTGCGCTGGTATGTGATAGCCGGTTGCGAGTGCGGGCAGGTTCGCGAGCTTGTCAGTCTGCGAGACACGTTTCTCTTTCGTTTGCGGCGGCTCAGTGAGATCGACACGTGCGGGCAGCGGCTGGCTCGGAATGTTCCCGAAGTGTTTCTCCACCATCTTCTTGACGTCGTTCACGTCAACGTCGCCGACGATCGTCAGCACTGCATTGTTTGGCGCGTAGTAAGTCTTGAAGAAGTTACGAACGTCTTCGATCGTGGCGGCGTTGATCTCGGCGAGGTCTCCGTAACCGTTGTGCGAGTTGTTCCACTTCGTGAACGCGTTTTCCCAAAGACTGATCCACTCGAAGAACTGGTAGGGCTGGTTCAGCACGTTGACGCGAACCTCTTCACTCACGACTGCCTGCTGGTTCTTGAGGTTCTCCTCGCTGATATCGAGCGAGCGCATGCGATCGGATTCGAGCCAAATGCCGAGTTCCACGCGATTGCTGGGCATCGTTTCGTAGTAGTTGGT
>DATNDM010000311.1:0-7464 GCA_035553235.1 Pyrinomonadaceae bacterium
GGAGATCGAAACCAGCAGCAAAGTGGAGAGCAGAAGTCGAAATGTTTTCTTCATGATACTTCTCCCGTATTTGGGGGGCCTTCCGTTGACGAGGTTTAGCAAGACTCGAATGCTTTTGCAAGCGGGAGAGAGCACAGACAATTTCTCATGCAAAGGCGCAAAGATGCAAAGCGACGCAAAGAAAACTTGATTCCTTTGCGGCTCTTTGCGTCTTTGCGCCTCTGCGTGAAAACTCCTGTTGATGCCGGTCCGATCTGTTTTATCAGCGGCCTGCTACAAAATTCTGCGCCACATATTCTCAACAAGTATTCATTGTTTCGTAGCCTCAAAGGCATCGCGATCGCTCCTCGTCATCGACTCGTCAGCAGTGCGAGTTGCTAAAAAATTCATGTCCTTGTAAATGATCCGAATTTCACAACGACTCACTCTTCACTCATCCAAAAATTTTAGACGATGATCGAGTTTTCGTATCGGGCACGCACTTTGCACTTATTACTCGCGCATGTTCAGGCCTTACTGAACACGCAAAAGTAGAAGCCAGTCAGTCAATCCGAAAAATTAGATCAGGGCATGCGTCCTCACTTACGGGTACGCCTGTCTTCAGTGGCCGGCTTCGTAACGCAATTTAACTCAGGAGATTTACATTATGACGAAACTAACATCGTCACTGATCGTCAGCGTGTTCTTACTTGTCTTGCCAGTCGTATGTTTCGCACAAGCAACATCCTCGACTTCCGCAGTCACGGGCACCGTAACCGATGCTCAAGGCGCGGTGATCGCAGGCGTGAATGTGAAACTGGTTGACTCCAAGACCTCGCAAGAGAGAACTACGACCACTAACGACCAGGGCGTTTATTTGTTTGCACAAGTTCCACCAGGGCAGGGTTACACACTGAAATTTTCTGCCACTGGATTTGAAAGCCTGGAACTGAACGGCATCGCGCTCGGTGTAGGAAACACCGAGACTCACAACGCACAATTGACAGTTGGCCAGGTGTCGTCGAGTGTGGTTGTGACTGCCGAAGCTGGCGCCACCCTGAACACGACCGATGCCAGCATCGGAAATGTTATTGAAGAGCGCCGCATGAAGGAGTTGCCGATCCAGTTGCGCAACTCGCCGGCAGCATTGATTGGTCTGCAGCCCGGCGTTATCGGTAATAACGTCGGCACGGGCGCGACAAATCGCGTCGGTTCGGTGACCGGCTCGCGTGCTGACCAGGGCAACATCACGGTTGACGGAATCGATGCGAACGATCAGGCGACTGGCCAGGCGTTTGCCACAACCGGCAATGCGCCGATCGACGCCATTCAGGAATTCCGCACGGTCACCGCGAATCCGGCTGCCTCAGAAGGTCGCAGCAGCGGTGGTCAGATCGAACTGATCACGAAGAGCGGCACGAATGATTGGCATGGTTCGCTCCGCGAGTTTAATCGCACCGCAGCCACCACGGCGAACAGCTTCTTCAACAACCGCAGTGGAGTTCCGCGGCCGCAGCTTACGCGCAACCAGTATGGCGGCAGCATCGGCGGTCCGGTTTTCTTCCCGCGCTTTGGCGAAGGTGGTCCCTCTTACTTCAACGGTAGGGACAAGGTGTTTTTCTTCTTCGACTACGAGGCGCGACGCGATGCACAGGGCATTACCTACAACCGTACCGTGCCTCTGCCGCACTTTCGTCAGGGCAGCCTCGGGTACGTAAAGGCTGGTTGCCCATCCAATGCGAAGATAAATACCAGACCGGACTGCATCGTCATTCTCACGCCCGCGGAAGTGGCGGCGTTGGATCCGTTGCACATCGGTGGCAACCAGGCGCTGCTGAGCTTCGTCAATCAGCGCTATCCGCTGCCGAACAACTTCGACACGGGTGACGGAATCAATACAGCCGGATTTCGCTTCAACGCGCCTTCACTGCGCGCAGACAATACCTACACGGGTCGAGTTGACTGGAATATTTCCAACGCGCAGCGACTGTTTGTTCGTGCAAACAAGATCAGCGCGAACCAAACTGATACCGTAAACTCGGTCGCCGCGCAGTTCCCGGGCGATCCGGAAACGGCTCAGATCGTTACGGGCGACTACGCAGTTGCTGTCGGCCATAACTGGACCGTGACTCCGAACTTTGTTAACTCCGCAACAGGCGGTATCACCAAGTCTGTTCTCGGATTTCCAAACCTCTTCCATCCGTCTTCACCTCAGTCGTACGGGTTCACCGGACTGTCCGCGCCTTTTGCCGACTTCCGCACTCAAGCTCGCGACGTTCCCGTCTGGACCTATCGCGACGACGTGAACTGGACGAGAGGATCGCATGGAATCATCTTCGGCGGTTCATACAAAACCATCAATCAGCAGACGAACTTCACGGCTGATTACAATTTCCCGACGGTGGGACTCGGTGGGACGACTTTCGCCTCCAGCCTGGGAACTGCCGGCAACACTAATTCGGTTCGTCCAACGAACCTGTTGACTTCAACGACAACGCGAAATGCTTACGACTCCGCGTTGACGTTCCTGTTAGGCTCAATCCCGTCAGTGACGACTCTATTCAATTACAACACCTCGGGCGGCACGTTCCCGTTAACTACCGGAAGAAATCGCGACTGGCGTTACGTTGAATATGAGTTCTATGGCGGTGATACGTGGAAGGCTCGCAGCGATCTCACGATAAACTTCGGAGTTCGTTGGCACATTTATCCGGCGCCGTATGAGGTGAACGGATTTCAGTCGATTCAGAATAAGGAAGCGGACTTCGAGACGATATTCAATCAGCGTCTTCAGAATGCCGCGCAGGGAATCGCAAGTCCCACGTCTGAACCTTTCCTCGTTTACAACTTAGGCGGCAAAGGCAACAACGCCCGGCCGTTCTACGACACTGAATACAACAACTTTGGTCCACGCGTCGGGTTTGCCTGGAATCCCTCTGTTCGAGGCGGCTTGTTTGGCAAACTGTTCGGCGATCGCAAGACCGTGATTCGCGGCGGCGGAACCGTAAGTTATGATCGGCCCGGCGGCGGTATCACGTTCCTTCAGGATCAGAGCACTTACATCTTCGACACGACCGTCACTAACAACTTTCCGGCCGCGAGCGGCTTCGCTGCTTTACAAACGTTCCCACGTTTCACGAGCATCAACTCGGTGCCGGTTCAGAACGTGGCCCCGCCCGTAACTCTGCCCTTCACTCCACGCGTGACGAACGGCGTCGGTACCGGAAGTCAGATCGGAAACACGAACTACGCGGTGGATCCCAACTTCCACATCCCTTACTCGATCCAGTACAGCTTCGGCTTCCAACGTGAATTGCCCGGCAACATGATTTTCGAAGCTTCGTATGTGGGCCGTCAGGGACGACAGCTATTCGCACTTGCGGACGCCGGCCAGATCCTGAACTTCAAAGATCCGGCTTCGGGACAGTTCATGATTGATGCCCTGAATCAACTTCAGGACCAGATCAATGCCGGTAACGGAATCACGCCGATTCCGTGGTTCGAAAACCAAATGAACCCGTTCTCAATCGCTCGCTTCGGCGTGCCGTGTACGGGTCTTGGTTTCTCGAGTTGCACCGAAATCGTTGACGCGCTCAACGAGTTTGAAGTGCAAATCGGCGACAGCGCGGATACGATCCAGAGCCTTCGTTCGCAGCGTCTGATCGGTCCGAACGTCGGACTCAGCTCGCAATTCGCAACGAATGCCTATGTCACCAACAAAGGCTCGTCAAGCTACGACGGCATGCTGCTGAGCTTGCGTAAACGCTTTTCGAGCGGTTTCCAGTTCGACGTTAACTACACGTGGTCTCACTCGATCGATAATCAGTCGACTGTTGCCAACACGACGACGTCGGGTGGTCTGATCTGCGACGCCACCGACCTGCGCGTTTGCCGCGGTAACTCGGATTTCGACATTCGTCATCTGTTGAATGTCAACGGAATCTGGGAGCTGCCTATCGGTCGAGGAAGGCTCATCGGTGGTAATGCGCCGGGCTGGGTGAACGCGATCATAGGCGGCTGGGAACTCAGTGGCATTCTCACTGCGCGCAGTGGTTTGCCATTCCACCTGGCGACCGTTTCGTGGCCCAGGACGTTCATCTTTGACGCCGCCAACGGTGTTCCCGTGGTCATCAACGGAGACATCAACGCTCTGAAGGAATCGATTCACGACACACCGGCTGGAATTCAGTTCTTCGCGGATCCAGAGGCCGCGCTCGCCGCCGTGCGGTATCCACGTCACGGTGAAATCGGCAATCGAAACGTTCTGCATTCGCAGCCGTTCTGGAATGTCGATTCCGCGGTTTTGAAGAACTTCAGATTGCCATGGTCAGAAACACAACGGCTACAGCTCCGCTGGGAGTCGTACAATCTGTTCAATCACAACGTCTTTGCACCGCCATCAACGAATAATAATCCGGCAGTCAACGCGCTCAATATCGGCGCTGGCAACTTCGGAATTATTACCGCGGTCCAAAGCACTGCTCGCGTAATGCAGTTCGGATTACGTTGGGACTTCTAGTTTGATCTGAACTCGTTAACGAGTTTGAAGGGGCTCCCGACATTTGGGAGCCCTTTTGTTTTGGGATTAAAAGGTTGCATCGTGCGCGGTTTGATGGAGAATACGCGTATGAAATTCCGAATCACGCTGTCGGTGTTGTTGCTGCTGCTAATCACGTTCGTGACGGCCGCAATGAGCCAGAGCGGTTACACGCTGTGGGGTGACGTGAAGATCGACGACAGCAAGGCCGCAAGTCCCGGACCTTCGAGCGTAACCGTCGTGTTGTATGACCAATCCACCAAAATCGTTGGCCGGCAAACGATCGGCGCGCGCGGACGCTATCGCTTCACAAACTTGCGTGGCGGAGAATACGACCTTGCCGTCGAAGCCGACACCGGCGAGATCACGCGCATGCGCCTTACTATCACCGGCACCACCTCGGATGTTCGTCAGGACTTTGATTTCGAATGGAAAGAAAAACCCGGCGCGCGGTCCAGCAGTACGGGCGTTGTTTCAGCGGCCGATTTTTATGATCGTCCAGCGTCGAATAAGACGTTGTTTGAGAAAGCGCACGCCGCGGTTGAGAAGAAGGACTACGCAAACGGCATCAAGCTGCTCCACCAGATAGTCGAAAGCGACAAGAATGATTTTCAGGCATGGACGCTTTTAGGAACTCTTTATCTTGTTCAGGAAAAGCGTGACCTCGCTGAAAAGGCTTACCGGAGCGCGCTCGAGATTAAGCCCAGCTATGCTCTCGCCTTAATCAATCTCGGAAAATTACTGCTGGCGGAAAAGAAGTGGGACGAAGCGGTTGACCCGTTGACGCGTGCTGTCATTCTGCAACCGCAGTCACCTGACGCAAATCTGTTTTTGGGTGAGGCTTATCTTCATTTGAAAAAAGGATCGAAGGCGATTCCATATCTCAACGAGGCAGGGAAGCTCGGGAAGATCGAAGCCCATCTCGATCTGGGTTGGCTCTACAACGCCGCCGGATTGAAAGACAAAGCAGTGGTCGAATACGAAGAGGTGCTCAGGAAAAAACCTGATTACGCCGATCGAAAGAAACTCGAACAGTACATCAGCGAAAACAAAAAGCCTTGAGGTGAGTAAGTACACAAAGAGGCACAAAATTCTTGTGCCCCTTTGCGGTAATAAATTAATTCTGCCTGAGCGGCGCCATCGGGATCGGAATGCCGTACGTCGTGGCGCCGACGCCGACACCACCTTCGCAGGAATTCGGCGGCACGGTGCAAATCCGTCGCGTCGCCGGACACTCCGCGGCCCAGAACATGTAACCCAACATTCCGCTCGTCGTTCCGGCGCCGTTCGGTGCGACTGTTTGCACGAACGAGCCTGTTGAGTTGGTGAGCGAACTGGTGAAGTTCGTGCATTCAGGTGCGGGCTTCGAGCCGGTAACGATGTAGAGCGCGCCCGTAAACTTCGCCGGTGCGAGCGGCAATATCGGCGGACCATACTGCGGTTTGCCGTCGACGTGCTCTTGCCAGTCGGCGGTCGCTGCGGACGCGGAACTCGGCTGGCGGCTGGGCACCATCGCATTCGCGTAATCGAGCACGGGCGTCGTTGTGTTCAGCCAGTCAGCAGTTGCTTTGCGCGTTATATCGATCAACCAGCGGTCGCCCGAAGCGAGATCGATGGTCAAACGCGCGGCGTGATTGTTTCCCGAAGCATCATACGGATGGACCGATCGGTAAGCATTGATGAACGCCTGCAGACCAACCAGGTTCGGGTTCGTGTTTTCTTCGTAGTCGATCTCGAAGCCGACGCCGAGACGTTGCGCTGCCTCGGCTGCGTTCAAGCCGAGTTGCACCGGATTAGTCGCGAGCGCCTGGTTCCACGCATCGACGTACGTGATCCCGCCCATCGACAACTGCACGCGCACACCGTGGCTCTTGAAGTAGTCAACCACTGCCTGATTCATTCCGATCGGAATACCCAGCGACGTGCTCGCGTCAGTCGTTTTGTTCAGCAGTCGCATCGGATGAACGAAGCTCAACGAGACGAGGTTTACGGAAGGCGAGCCGTCGCCGCGGTTGATTAACCAGCGGTTACGCGTGTCGAAATCCGTCATGTTGCGCACGGTGGACCACGTGCAAAAGTCATTTCCACAATGCCAGGCTCCGTAAACCGAGACGCCGGTAAAAGCGGCGACAGGTTTTGGTTTTACGGAGACACCGATTAAGAGAGAAGCGAATACGAGCAGACTCAGCACAAACATTCTTAGCATACCTTTGTTCCTCCGTTCGTGGATTGAGCAGTGAGGTAGATTGCTTGTCGTTAGAGCTAAAGGCCTGGGTCCGGGAGCTGAGTGTGATGAATCTTAGGGTATCTGAGGGAATTCAGCAAAGCCGTCCGCAGATCACGCAGAGGGTTGCTGGGATGTTCGAGCCCAAATTGACCTCATGGACCCTACCGCTGCAGTGGGTTGCCGTACGGCGAAGAAACTGACTTACTTCTCGATGACAGCAGATCAAGACATCTCACGGTCGCGCATGTTTAGGCTGATACACGCCAAGCTCGCCGCCGCCGGGTAGTTTGATCTTCGTGAGTATGCCCCACGGCTGTTCGTGCACGTCCGTGCACTGAATGCCTTTGGCGTCCAGCTCGGCGATGGTTGCTTTGAGGTCATCGCACATCAGAAACATTTCGTGCTGATTGTTTTCTTCACCCGGATGGCAGGCCACTTCCGCCGGCGGAAGCGCAAAGATCAGCCAGCCTCCACCAACATCCACCGACCGAAGCCCGAGTATGTCCTTCAAGAACGCGCGATCAGCGTCTGCGTTTTTACTGTAGATGACGACGTGTGCACCATTGATCATTCTGTTTGTCCTCCCGTTTCTGCGGTGGTCACGAGCCCGCTCCACGACCACTTCGGAACCTGCAAGTCATGCGGTACCTCATCGGCTGATTCGTGATACCGAGCCATCGTGGTCGTCGTCGCCCACGCAAAGTAATCGTGCAGCGCGCGT
>DATNDM010000312.1:0-3724 GCA_035553235.1 Pyrinomonadaceae bacterium
TCTGCGTATCTCTGTGATCTCTGCGTAACTGTAGTTACGAGAATATTTAACGCAGAGATAGTAGAGATACGCAGAGACTGCAGAGAAAACTTCAAATCCCAACAGGACTACTTTTCGTGCAAAGCTGCTACAAGGCTACAAGTCTTACACGGTCATCGGTATCGCTTGCGTCCAGGTGGCGCCAATATTCGTGCCTGCCGGCGCCGTATACGTATTAACGACACCGCCCGTGGTGAGTTTGACTGTGAACGCCTGCGGGCCGCCCCAGTTAATGCCGACCATCACCAGCGTGTACTGGCCCGCCGACAAAATCGATTGTGGCGTGACGCTGTACTCGACCGGGTTATTGAATCCGGAAGTAATGTGGGCGATTTCGGAACCGCCGAAATTCGTAGGCGAGGTTGTGGGTAACGCGATGAGATACAACTCGTTATCGCAAGCGGTAACGGTGATATTTGTAGTAGTAGGCATATTTTCTCCTTTGCTTGGTAAGGGTTTCGCGAACTGACAATTATGATTAGACGGGCAACACGCGCGTCCTGTGAGGCAAGTTACTGCCTGTTGGGAGTGGAGGCCCAATCAAACTGTCGCTGGATTCGCGTGAGTTCTACGCTTCCCACTATTAACGCGAGAACGAGTTCTGAAAACCACCATCGCACTCTGCTGTAGCTTTGCCTTACAAGTCAGAATCATTGTTGAGTCGGGTCAGTACAGGGAGCGGTAGCGACCTGGTCCGTGATCAGCATGCGATACTTCTAATGATTATTGCTTGCTATGGTTTGACCAGGTCGCTACCGCTCCCTGTACTGACCCGATCCAAGCGTCATCCCGACTTTTAAGGCAAAGTCGCGTGCCGTGGCTTTGCACAAAAACTCGCGACATCGCTCTTCTCTGCGCAATCTCTCCGTTCTCTGCGTCTCTGCGGTGAGTTATTGCTATGAATTAGTTAACCGCAGACACGCAGAGAACGCCGAGGTTGCGCAGAGAAATCAATAATCGGTACTTTTTGTGCAAAGCCGCGTGCTGTATCAGTGAACCGCATACAACAACCCGTCAGTACTGCCGAAGTAGACCACGCCTTTATCAACGACCGGCGAAGACCAGATTGCACCGACGGAGAACACTCGATAGAACGCAAGCACCATGTCCTGGTAATCACCGAAATAACGTGCATAGATCGCGTCGTTGTTCAGGCTGCCATCCGGCTTCAACATCTTCAGCGGATCCTGCTTCGATCCTTCAGTTTGAAAATTCCACAACAGCTTGCCCGACTTGATATCAACCGCTAACAGCCGCCCATTCGATACGCCGACGTAAGCCATCTCGCCGGCAACCGCGGGTGACGAGAACACGGCGCCTTTCGCATCGAGCGTGAATTTCAACCGGCCCGTCCTGGCGTCCAGCGCGAAGAACCGGTAGCCATCCGAAGTTCCGGCGTAGACCACGCCGCCGCGGATGGCCGGCGTGCTATTGACCCATCCTTTATTCGTTGGATAGTCCCAGCGTTTACGACCGGTCGCGGCGTCGACCGCATAGAGGTGTCCATCTCGACAACCAACGTAAATCGTTCCGTCTACGATCGCCGGTGAAGATTGAAAGCCCTGTTGATTATGAATGTAGCTGTCTTCACCGGTTTTGAAGCGCCATTTCTCCTGGCCCGTGTCCGCGTCAAGCGCGTAAAGATAGCTGTCCCAGCTACCGATGTAGACGGTGTTGTTCGCGACTGCCGGCGACGCGTGAACGATGTCACCCGTCGCAAACTTCCATTGCAGAATTCCAGTGACGGCATCAACACAGTAAACATTGCCGTCACCGCTGCCGATATAAACTCGTCCGTTGGACACTGCGGGTGAAGATGTGTAGATGTCCCACGAATCAGGAATGGTTTGGAAGCCGGATGGATAGCCGTGCAGTCGCTTGCCTTCGAACCGTCGCTCATACTCGGAGACAAAGGTCCATTTCAACGTGCCCGTTTGCGCGTCGACGGCGTAGAGAACCCCGTCGAAGCCACCGAAGTAGACCAGTGCATTAGCGACCGCTGGTGATGAAGTGACTTGTCGCGAGGCGAACGTTTTGAATTTCCACTTCTGCTTTCCCGTTTCCTGATCGACTGCGTAGACATTGCCGTCAGTACTGCCGATGTAGACTACACCGTCGGCGATTGCAGCGGAGCCGATGATTGGTCCGTCAGTTTTGAATGTCCACTTTGTTCCGGTCAGTTGCTGCGGTCCAGGCGTTGGGTAAACTCCGGTGCGCGCTGCATCGCCGTGAAAGGTCGTCTGCGCCATCGCGGTGGGAACGGTTAGCAGCAATAGCACTAATGTTCGGATCATCGTGATCGTCCTCGAGTCTCTTCAATAAATTGTTCGTGAATTCCGAAACGTAACTGTGAATTCAAAATTGTCTAAGAGAATTCAAAATTACGGACCAGCGTGTGGAGATCTGCTTTAGTCGAGAATAGTACGGCAGCGTTTTTGAGTTGGTTTCATCAAAGAAGTTCCGACTGCGCCGGCAGTTGTTTTAGCCACAAGAAGCACAAAAAGCCCAGATAGATTATGTTATGTTTTGAGCTACTTGTGCCTCTTTGTGGCAAAAACCGGAGTCCGCAGATTGAGCGAAATCAAAATCGATCTCCCAGTTGACGACAACATCTTCGAAATGCCTCGCGCGAAATGAGGTCTGAACTCTATGATTAGAAAAAACTTCTTCTTCGTATTCACCGTCATTGCGCTTCTTTTAACTGCAAGCTGGGCACAGGTTCCGGATAAGGGGAAGGTTGTGGCGGGCGCTGAGCGAGCGTTTGAGAAAGTTACAAAGGCGTACGTCGCACCAGCGCCGGGTTGTGCTGCCGCTGTCTCACTCAATGGAGATGTCGTGTTCGAAAAGGCGTTCGGGCTGGCCGATCTCGAGCACAACGTGCCGAACACTGCTCAAACGATTTTCGAATCCGGCTCAGTGGCGAAGCAGTTCACCGCCGCGGCGCTCGTGCTGTTGCAACAGGATGGAAAGCTAAGCATCGACGATCCAGTCAGGAAGTACATTCCCGAACTCCCCGATTACGGTGCGCCGCTGACGATCAGACACCTGCTGAATCACACCTCGGGCCTGCGCGACTGGGGCACTGTCATGAGCTTGACCGGCGCGGGTCGAGGCGATCGCGTCATCACTCAAGATCTCGCACTCGACGTTATCACTCACCAGCGTGGACTCGACTTCACGCCCGGTTCGGAATACTCGTATTCAAACAGCGGCTACAACCTCGCGGCCATCATCGTCGAGCGCGTTTCGAAGCAGAAGTTTCCGGCGTTCGTCGAGGAACGTTTGTTCAAACCGCTCGGCATGACGAACAGCTCATGGAGAGACGACTACCAGCGCATCGTTCCCGGCCGCGCACAAGCGTATTCGCGGCAAGGGAATGGACCATGGCGACTCAATATGCCTTTCATGAATGTTTATGGAAACGGCGGCATGCTCACGACAGTCGGCGATTGGATGAAATGGAATGCGATGCTTGATTCGCAATCGCTTGGTGCAGCTCTGGTCGATGCGCTGCAAACTCGAGGAGTGCTGAATGATGGTCGAAAGATCGCATATGCGCTTGGTCTCACTGTCGATACGTACAAAGGACTGAAGGATGTATCGCATGGAGGCGCGACTGCCGGCTATCAGACTTTTCTGGCGCGTTATCCAGACAACAAAGTTTCAGTCGGTGTCATGTGTAACG
>DATNDM010000313.1:0-3557 GCA_035553235.1 Pyrinomonadaceae bacterium
TACGAACGATTTTCAGTTCATCCGCTCGATCGAGATCATCATTATGATCGTGCTCGGTGGCATGGGCTCGATTACCGGCGCGGTGCTGGGCGCGATCGTGATTACGATCCTGCCTGAACTACTACGAAAGCTGCCGGGCGATCTCTACGGTTATCGTCTCGTTATCTATTCGGCATTACTGATCGTGATCATGCTGACGCGACCAACGGGCGTGATGGGCTCAAAAGAATTCGGTCTTTCCTGGTTGAAACGACCACAGCGGCGGCGGGTTGGAGACACACCTGTCGGCGAGAAGGGTGTTCCGATCGCACAACAACCTGCGACTGCCGCCAAAGAGATCGAACAAGGGAAAAAGCATGCCTGAAAATAACGTCAACGGTCGAGGCAAAGGCGAAGATCCACTGCGGACGTGCAAGTGCACGATCCGTTTCGGCGGCCTCGTCGCCGTCAACGAACTCGACATGAGCGTGCGCCAGGGCGAGATTTACGGATTGATCGGTCCAAACGGCGCGGGTAAGACCACGATCTTCAATTTGCTGACCGGAGTATATTCGCCGACTTCCGGTGAACTTTACTTCCATGGTGAACGAATCGACGGCCTGAAGCCTTACGAGATCTCGCGTCGCGGCATCTCGCGGACGTTTCAGAACATCCGGCTGTTTCCGAGCATGTCGGTGCTGGAAAACGTGATGACGGCCTGTCACACGCACAGCAAACAGAACGTCGTCGATGCGATCTTACGACTGCCTCGGTTCGAGAAAGACGAGCGCAGCCACCGCGAATTCGCGATGGAGCTGCTCGAGATTTTCGACCTCGCGAGATTTTGTAATGAAGGCGGAACGAGTTTGCCGTACGGCAATCAGCGACGGCTCGAGATCGTGCGCGCGCTGGCGACTAAGCCTAAAGTGCTTTTGCTGGATGAACCCGCCGCCGGCATGAACCCGTCGGAGCAGGAAGATCTGATGCAGTTGATCAAGCAGATACGCGACCGTTTCGGACTGACGATTCTGCTGGTCGAGCACAACATGAAAGTCGTGATGGGTGTTTGCGACCGCATTCAGGTCGTTGATTACGGGAAATCCATCGCGCTCGGCGTGCCGGATCAGATCAAGAACGATGCGAAAGTGATCGAAGCGTATCTGGGAGACTAGAAAAGATCTTTTGTCGCCTTTTGTGGCTACTTCGAAGAACAGATGCTCACACTCGAAAACGTCTCCGTAAACTATGGCGCCATCGAAGCCCTGACCAGCATCTCCATGCGCGTGGAGAAAGGCGAAGTGGTAACGCTCATCGGCGCCAACGGCGCCGGCAAAACCACGACGCTCCGAACGATCACCGGATTGCTGCAACCGCGCCACGGAAAAATCATGTTCGAGGGCGAAGACATCAGCGCGAAGCCGACGCACAAACTGGTCGCGCGCGGAATTTCAATGTCGCCCGAAGGTCGCGGCGTATTCGCGAATCTCTCAGTGCGAGAGAACCTGCAAATGGGCGCTTATCTCAAGAAGAACAAGGCAGACATCGCCGCCGACATGGAGCGCGCCTTCAAAATGTTTCCGCGTCTCAAAGAGCGCGAAGCGCAGAAGGCCGGCACGCTCTCGGGCGGCGAACAACAGATGCTCGCGATGGGACGGGCGCTCATGTCGAATCCACGATTGCTGTTGCTCGACGAACCGTCGCTCGGTCTCGCGCCGCTCGTGGTCCACACGATTTTCGAAGCTATCGACGAAATCAAGAGTAAAGGGACGACGATTCTGCTGGTCGAACAAAACGCACATGCCGCGCTCAGCCATTCCGATCGCGCTTACGTGCTCGAGACCGGAAGAATCGTGATGGAAGGTCCGTCGAAAGACCTGGCCAGCGATCCCCGCATTAAAGAAGCCTATCTCGGTGAGTAAGCTGCGCACACTAGTGCTGCCCCTCGCCATCGTCATGATGGCCCTCGCGTTCTCCTGTAGCAAACCCGGCGACGACGACACGGCCTCCAGGCACAGCACAATCAAAATCGGTTACTTCGGCGATCTCACTGGTCCAACATTCAACTTCGGACAGTCAGCAATCAACGGCGTGCTGATGGCCGCCTCCGAGATCAATCAGGCAGGCGGTATCAATGGTCACCAGATCGACGTGGTGATCGAGGACGATAAAGGCAATCCCGAAGAAGCGGCACGGCTGACAGCCAAGCTCATCGACCGCGACAAAGTCGTCGCGATCATCGCGGGCGGTACGTCGGGTAACAGTCGCGCCGCCGCTCCGAAAGCGCAGGCGTCGCATGTTCCGATGATTTCGCCGTCCTCGACCGATCCCGCGGTAACACAAATGGGTAACTACATCTTTCGCGCGTGCTTCGTCGATACGTTTCAGGGTGAGGTGATGGCGACCTTTGCCAGCGCCACTCTCAAAGCGAAGAAGGCCGCGATTCTTTTCGACTTCAACTCGGCGTACAGCAAAGGACTGACCGACTATTTCAAACTCAGCTTTGCGCGACTGGGCGGCACGATTGTCAGCGAGCAGACGTACACGCAGGGCGACGCGGATTTCAAAGGCCAGCTGAGTACGATTCGCTCCGCTGAGCCTGACGTGATCTACATTCCCGGTTATTACGGCGAGGTCGCGCTCATCGCGAAACAGGCACGCATGATCGGGTTGGCGCAGCCGCTGCTGGGTGGTGATGGCTGGGACGCGCCGGAACTGTGGCAGATCGGCGGCGACGCGTTGAACGGAGCTTACATCTCAACGCACTATTCAGTTGATGATCCGTCGCCCGCGATTCAACAGTTCGTCGCGCTCTACAAACAGCGCTACGGAAACCTGTTGCCCGATGCTCATGCGGCACTCGCGTACGACGCCGCGCGCATCCTGTTTGACGCGATCTCGCGCACTGGAACAACTGACAGCAACAAGCTGCGCGACTCCCTCGCACAAACCAAAAACTTCAACGGCGTGACCGGCGTGATAAGCATGGACGCTGATCGTAACGCCGTAAAACCCGCAGTGGTTCTGAAGCTCCAGGATCTGAAATTCATCTACCAGGAAACAATCCAACCCTCTGATCAGCACTGATTATCTTTTCAAATCTGTTCGAGCCGCGGTTAATGCTTTATCAACGACTTCACGCGCCGTCCCCCCACTTTGACTCTTCGCGTTTAACGTCCTCTCGAGTGATAACGCCTCATAAACATCCTCGCTAATCAACTCCGAGAACTGACTCAGATCCATCTCCTGCAACTCTTTCCCTGATTCGATCGCCTTAGTGACGATCTTCCCGACAACTTCGTGCGCCTCACGGAATGGCATGCCCTTGCGCACGAGATAGTCCGCGAGCTCGGTGGCGTTCATGTAGCCACTCGACGCCGCAAACCGCGCGCGCTCTCTGTTGATCGTGACATTCCTCAACACCGTAGCCGTCACAGCTAAACTCGACGACACAGTGTCGAAGGCATCGAACACTGCTTCCTTGTCTTCCTGCATGTCTTTGTTGTAAGCGAGCGGCAGACCCTTCAAGGTTGTGAGCAGCCCCATCAGATCGCCGAAGACGCGCCCTGCTTTGCCACGCA
>DATNDM010000314.1:0-4375 GCA_035553235.1 Pyrinomonadaceae bacterium
GTTCGGCGACGTCAGGATCGAGATTGTTCATCAGGCAACGGAGCGCTGCTTCCTGATGCCAACCCTTGCAGCTCAACTGCGTGCCACGTGGCGCATGGACGACTCTGTTACTCATGCGCGTTATTCTTCCATCTTGCTCCAAAGACTGCGGAACCAGCGCGCGATGTCTGTTTGCGTCAACTTCTCCAATTCACCTGAGTCGAGCCAAACTCCGGCGCACTTGTCGCAGGTATCGATCGGTACGTCTTCGATAAAGATCTCTTTCAACGTTCCGTCGCACCGCGGACACTTCATTGACGACTCACCGTTTTCCTTCGCCTGCGCGGCCACGCGCATCTTCTCGCGCAGCTTTGCGATGGCTTCCTGGTTTTTGCGATGAAAGTATTCTTCTTCGAGACCTCGTCTACGCTCGTCCAATGGATTCGACATGAATCGGCTCCTGATCTGTGATTAAAAATCAAACTCACCATGCCTGATCGCTACTTTAAGTCTTTCGATATCGCCGGCCATCACACGATCCTGCGTGAGCGGTGGCACGTGACGGCGCACGATCTCGTACGCTTTCTTCACCCCGCGCCCGGGTACGAGCGGCGCGTGATACTCCAGCGCCTGCGCCGCAGTCATCAACTCGATCGCCGTCGCCAACTCCGCGAGTCTCACGATCGAGCGCAGCTTGGTCGCAGAAGTCATGCCCATCGAAACATGATCTTCCTTGCCACCGTCGGTCGGGACGTTGTCGATGCTCGCCGGATGGGCCAGCACCTTCGCTTCGTTCAGCAGTGCGGCCGCCGTCACTTGCATCATCATGAATCCCGACGAGATGCCCGGGTGCGACGTCAAAAACGGCGGCAGGCCCTCGTTCGAATCGGGATTCACCACACGATCGATGCGACGCTCGGTGATACTCATCAAATCTGTCAAAGCAATGGCGGCGTAGTCAAAAACGAGCGCGAGCGGCGCGCCATGGAAATTTCCGCCAGACAGGACTTCTCCAGTCTCCGAGAACACAAGTGGATTGTCTGTCGCACTGCCGCTTTCGATCTCGACGACTTCCTTCGCATGATTCAATGCGGTGCGAATCGCGCCGTGCACCTGTGGCATGCAGCGCAAACTGTAAGCGTCCTGCACGCGCGGATCGTTGACGATGTGCGACTGCCGGATCTCACTGTCTTGCAGTAACTCGCGCAGGTGCGCCGCGACTGCGACTTGTCCTGCGTGTGGACGTGCCGCATGAATGCGTTCGTCAAAAGCGACGGGTGTCCCGCGCAAAGCTTCGAGCGTCATCGCGCCTGCAACGTCGGCAAGTTGCGCCAACTTCTCCGCACGATGCAGCGCCAGCGCTCCGACGGCGCCCATTGCCTGCGTTCCGTTCAGCAGCGCGAGACCTTCTTTCACTTCCAACTGCAACGGCGTGATGCCGGCCCGCTCGAGTGCGATCGCCGCTGCGAGTCGTTCACCGCGGTAGAAAGCTTCTCCTTCGCCAATCGCAGCCAGCGCAAGGTGCGCGAGTGGCGCGAGATCGCCGCTCGCGCCGACGCTGCCCTTTTCGGGAATGACCGGCGTCACGCCTTTCTCGAGCATCGCGAGCAACGTCTCGATCACCAGAGGCCGCGCACCGCTGAATCCCGCAGCGAGTACATTCGCACGCAACAGTAACATCGCGCGCGCTTCGGCTTCCGACAGCGGATCACCGAGGCCAACTGAGTGACTGCGCACAAGATTCAGTTGCAACTGAATCAGATCGGCGCGATCAATGCTTACGTCCGACAACTTGCCAAAGCCCGTGTTGACCCCGTAAACAGTGCGTCCCTGCTCGACGATGTCCTGGACCACGCGGCGCGCTTGCTCAACGCGCACACGTGCATCGTCGGCGAGCACAACTCCTTCCCGCCCTTCTGCGACATCAACGATTTGCTGGAGAGTGAGTTTTTGGCCGTTCAGCTGAAGCATAAACTAACTACGAACCTCAGCGCGCGACTCAGGTGTTTCGGAAATATCGATCTTCTTGTATTCGGCGGCGGTTGCTTTCGGGCCGCGCACACGCTGGCGCGCGCGTTTCGCGCGTACCGTGGTGCGTTTCGTAGTTGAGGCTGTCCAGCTTGTCATTCGTCTCAATGGTCGTAATGAAAATTCGTGCTTCGGCAACACTTCGCCGGTCGCCTCGCGCAGTCGCACAGTGCCAATCGCAAAAACAAATACGGCTACGTTAAATACTATCCCGACAACGAAAACGATCCAACCGGGGACGATGCCCACCGTAGCGCGATCGATGAAAACGTTGAAATCGCGCGCGGGCAAAGGCGAAAGATAAACTTTCAGGTTCCAGCTCAGCGCGAGCAGGACGAAGATCCAGAGATAGTTGCGACGCAAACGGCGGCCGACTGCTTCCCACTCGGTGATCGTGAAGTGTGGCGTCGTGAGATCGGCGGCGAGATGCTCGGCCCACGATTCGTCCGCGGGCCGGCTGTCAGGCATCAGCAGGTGCGCGAAGTAACCGGTTTCGAGAATTCTCACGCGACTGGACCAGATCTCGTAGTAACGGTAACGACGCGCTTCCATCAGCAGAAAAATCGCGACGAGGATCGAGTTGATTGGAATCACAAAGTGGGGGTTATTGGGCGAGCTGAAGACGAACGAAAGCGTCGCGCCCGCGGTCAGGACAGCCCAGTTCGTCGTGGTGTCGAGTCGATTGCGCCAGGTGTTGGAGCGTTGCACTTCGCCGCGATAGAAGTGAATCATCGCGGTGTTGAATTCGGAGGGCGTCATACGGCGCATGAAGCCCGCGGGTGATTGCGTGGCGGCGTCCGTCAGCGGGTCGACTGGTGGGGAGGGCCTGAGCCTGCCGGTAACCCTGTCTGACGTTGATTGACCACTACTTCTGTGACTTGCTTCGGTGGACATGGGAATTGCATCGCGTGGAGCGCGCCTGTCAGAGTGCGGCGCGGGACTCCGGAAATTGATAATAGCAGGATCAGCCACAAAAGGCACAAAAACACATAAACAGAAAAGAGCCGCGGCCATCGTGTGGTTCATGGCTTTTCGGTTTATGTGTTTTTGTGCCTTTTGTGGCTGATCCTGCTTCCTTGACACTGTTTCAGCGCGCACCCTATAGTGGCCGTTCGTTGGAATCAGAGTTTGATGAGCAGTGGATGCGGCTGGCACTGAGCGCCGCTCGCGAAGCACAGGCAATCGGTGAAGTGCCCGTCGGCACCTGCATCGTTAGTGAAAACAAGCTCGTCGCTGTTTGCGGAAACCGCACGCGCACCGACTGTGATCCCACCGCTCACGCTGAAATCGTCGCGCTTCGCGAAGCCGCCCGAAACCTCGGCAATTACCGGCTGACGGGTGTGGATGTTTATTCGACGATTGAGCCTTGCGCGATGTGCGCGGGCGCGCTGATTCAGGCACGCGTGAGACGTTTGATTTACGGCGCACCGGATGAACGCGCGGGCGCGGTTACGAGTCGCTTTCGGATTTGCGACACGGATTTTTTGAATCACAGGATTGAGATCAGCGCGGGCGTGCTCGAGGCGGAGTGTCGCGCACTGATGCAGGAGTTTTTCCAGACGCGGAGAGGTCGCATAGTGGATTAGTGCACCGGTCTCGAAAACCGGAGTGGGTTAACGCCCACCGTGGGTTCGAATCCCACCCTCTCCGCCATGATTTTGTTAATCCTGAAAAATCTTGTAAGTCCTGTCAGAGACTTTTGCGGAAGACAGTTTTCAACAGGATTTACAAGATTTTTCAGGATTGACACGATGGAGAGGTGCAGGAGTGGTTGAACTGGCAGCACTGGAAATGCTGTGAACGGGAAACCGTTCCGTGGGTTCGAA
This sequence comes from Pyrinomonadaceae bacterium, assembly GCA_035553235.1. Classification (GTDB taxonomy): domain Bacteria; phylum Acidobacteriota; class Blastocatellia; order Pyrinomonadales; family Pyrinomonadaceae; genus PSRF01. The sequence continues at coordinate 3,834 of DATNDM010000314.1, forward strand.
TCCCACCCTCTCCGCCAGACGATTTTTGAAGGTTTATCAGATCCCGGGCTCCGCACAACGCTCGCCTTGTGAACCCCGCCAGGCCGGGAACGGAGCAACGGCAGCAACGGCAGCGTGTGTTGCGGGAAAGTCCGGGGTCTGGCCAGTTCACTACTCACTAAACAAACAACCAAATGGCCTATCAAGTAATCGCGCGCAAATGGCGTCCGCAAACATTCGACGAAGTAACAGGCCAGGAACCCATCACGCGCACGCTGCGAAATGCCATCGAGCATCAGCGGCTTCATCACGCTTATCTCTTCTCCGGCGCGCGCGGTGTTGGTAAAACAACGACCGCCCGCCTGCTCGCGAAGGCGCTAAATTGTCATAAAGCACAACAACCAACACCGACGCCGTGCCGCTCTGACGATCCGGACCAGTGTTCGTCGTGTCGTGAAATCACGGAGAGCCGTTCGATCGACGTGCAGGAAATCGATGCCGCTTCAAACACCGGTGTTGACAACGTGCGCGACGCGATCATCGCGAGCGTCGGCATCGCTCCA
>DATNDM010000315.1:0-6400 GCA_035553235.1 Pyrinomonadaceae bacterium
CGAACTGATCTTGGGCTTTTGTGCTTCTTGTGGCAAAAAACTCTTAAACCTCCACTTCCAGCGCGGGCTCCTCTTCGGCTCGCTGGGCACGGCGCTCGACCCACTCGTAGACCATGGGCAGGATCACGATCTTGATGGGACGTGTCACTAAGCCTCCGACCACGACGATCGCGAGTGGCTTCTCGATTTCCGCACCGGTGCCCGAGGAGATGATGAAGGGTATCAAACTGATGCTGCCTATCAAGGCGCTCAATAACTCCGCGCGCAATCGCACGCTCGCACCAGTGATCACAGCTTCGTGTAGTTCCATGCCTCGATTGCGCAGCTTGTTCATGTAAGAAACCATCACCATGCCGTTTTGCACGGCCACGCCGAACACCGCGATGAAACCAACTATCGCAGGCACGCTCAGCGGAAATCCGGAGATCAGGAGAAACGTAGTGCTGCCGACCAGCGCGATCGGGATGTTGAAGATGATGGTCAACGTGTTGCGCAATGAACCGAAGCAGGAATAAATCAGCACGAACACGAGCAGCAGCGAAATCGGTATGGCGATCAGCAGCCGGCGCTCGGCCTGCTGCGCGTTTTCGAACTGCCCGCCCCAGGTGATGAAGTAGCCGGGCGGCGTCGTCACCTGCAACGCGACGGCCTGTTGCGCGTCGTGCACGAAGCTGCCAATGTCTCGGCCTTTGACGTTGCACATCACCACCACTCGCCGCAGCGAATTCTCCCGATCGATGACGGCATCGCCACTCGATAATTTGAACGTCGCCAGTTGGCCCAGCGGTATGCGTCCACCGACCGGGGCGTTGACCAAAATGTCTGCGAGCTTGTCGACTTGATTGCGGTAGTCTTCTTTCAGTCGCACAAAGATCGCGAACCGGCGTTGGCCCTCGAGCACGTCAGTCGCTTCGTCGCCTCCAATCGCAATCTTGGTGACTTCGAGCACGTCCGCAATATTCAATCCGTAGCGCGCGATCTTGTCGCGGTCGACGTCGACCTCGAGATGTTCTTCGCCGGCCACCTGCTCGACTGCCAGATCCTCGACGCCGCGAATCTGCGACATCGCATCTCGAACACTGTCAGCCAGCTTGCGCAAAGTTTCCTGATCTTCACCAAAAATCTTGACCGCGATCTGCGCATTGATGCCTGAGATGAGTTCGTCGTTCCGCGTTTGAATGACCTGGGAAAAATTAAATTTCACGCCCGGCAAAGTCTCGACCTTGCTGCGCATAGCGTCGACTAACTCATCCTTCGTCCTCGCAGTGGTCCATTGACTCTTCGGTTTGAGACGCACGTAAAGCTCATCATTGCTGACACTCTCCGGATCGCCGCCCAGTTCGGCGCGTCCGATTTTTGCGACGACGGTTTCGACTTCCGGAAACTGCCGCAACGTTTTTTCGATCTGCGAAGACACTTCGATCGCGCGCGGCAACGAAATACTCGCAGGCATCGTGGCGCGCACGAGCATGTTTCCTTCGTCGATCGTTGGCAGGAACTCGCTGCCCAGAATGAAAATGTCGGCAAAGCTCCAAACGAGCAACAGACCCGCAATCGTCAGCGCGATGTAACGATGGCGAATGGCCCACTCCAGCACCGGGACATAAATCCCTTTGAAGAACCGAATGATCGGATTGGTGCGAACTTCTCCTTTCTTCAGCCGCAGCCACAGCGCGCACAGCATCGGTGCAATGCACAGCGCCATCAACATCGAACCGAACATCGAGAAAGTAACGGCGTAAGCGAGCGGCTTGAACAACTTGCCTTCGATGCCTTGCAGTGTGAACACCGGAAGAAACACCGCGATGATGATGAGGATCGCGAAGAACATCGGCCGGCCAATTTCCTGCGCGGCGACGAGGATGGCTTCACGCGTCGAGTGTTCGCGATGTTCCTCGAGGTGACGGTAGATATTCTCGACCATCACCACCGTGGCATCGACCATCATCCCGATGCTGATTGCCAGCCCGCCCAGCGACATCAGGTTTGCCGATAAGCCCTCGTACCACATCAGGATGAATGCCACGAGCATGCAAAAGGGTATTGCGGCGGCGGTAATAAACGAGCTGCGGAAGTTGCCGAGCAACAACACCAGAATGATCAGCACCAGCACTTCGCCTTCGATCAGCGACTCGACAACTGTGTGCACGCTGTTATCGACGAGCTCGGCTTGATCGTAGTAATCAACGATCGACACGCCTGCCGGCAGTGCTTTGTTGATCTCGGCGACTTTCTCCTTGATGCGCTCGATCACCTCCTTGGTGTTTTCGTTGATGCGCTTGAGAACGATTCCCGTAACCACTTCGCCCTGACCATCTTTAGTAACCGCGCCCTGACGGATCTCGTCACCGATCTCCACGCGAGCGACGTCGCTGACGCGAATCGGCGTCCCGTTGCGTGAGTCGAGCACGATGTTGCCGATATCGGCGACGTCTTTGACGAGGCCGAGGCCGCGCACGACGTATTGCTCGTCGCCATGTTCGATGAAGTTGGCACCTGTGTTTTGATTGTTATTCTGGATTGCTTCGAAGAGAGACTTGAGCGTGATGTTGTAACTAACCAGCGCCTGCTGATCGACGATGACCTGATACTGCTTGACGTCGCCGCCGAAGCTGAGCACGTCAGCGACGCCGGGCACGGTGCGCAATTGCAGCTTCACGATCCAATCCTGAATCGTGCGCAGTTCCTGGTTCGTCTGCCCGTGTCCGACGATTTGGTAAAGATAGATTTGACCGGTGCCGGTGGTGATTGGTCCCATCTCGGGCTCGATCCCCGCGGGGATATTGTCTTTCGCGGCTGACAGGCGTTCGAAAACCTGCTGGCGCGCGAAATAGATGTCGGTATCGTCAGTGAAATAGACCGTAACCACAGACAATCCAAACTTGGATTCTGACTGCACGCGCGTGACGCCGGCGATCCCGTTCATCTCGTTTTCGATTGGAAACGTGATTTGCCGTTCGATTTCCTCGGGCGCGAGTCCTTCTGCTTCGGTGTCGATTTCAACCTGGACCGGCGTGACGTCCGGAAACGCGTCGACGTTCAATCTGCGCAACGCGAGGATGCCACCCGCCACGATCAGCATCGAGACAACGGCGACGAGCAATCGTTCGCGGTAGAAGAAAGCGATTAAGTTATCTGTCATCGTCTTGTTTCAAAGCTTTTTAGCCACAAAAAGGCACATAAGGCACACAAAAGAAGAACTAAGAACCAGGTTCTTCTTTGTGTGCCTTATGTGCCTTTTTGTGGCTAAGATAGTGTTCATTGCCCAGGTCTGCTTTGTTCGAGCAGCAAATAGTTTCCCTTTACGACAACCTTGTCGCCGGCACTCAGACCGTCGACGATTTCGACGCGGTCGTTGTTTTGAATACCAGGCTGCACCTGGCGCTTCTTGTAACCGTCACCTTCGGCAACGAAGACGATCGATTTGCCCTCGTCGTTGAGAACCGCTGATTGCGGAATCGAAATGGCCGCGCGATTCACGTCCGTTACGATCTGCACGTTCGCAAACATGTCCGGCTTGAGCCGGCCGTCCGGATTCGCGACCTCGGTCCGAACCTTCACGGTGCGCGTGTCCGGATCGACGACGCTGTCAACAAAAATCACTCTTCCTGTGAACGTCGTTTGCGGAAAGGCGGGAACGGTCAGTTTAACTTCTTGTCCAGTCTTCACTCGCTGAAGATCTTTTTCGAAGACGTTCGCATCGATCCAGACTTGTGACAGGTCGATGATCTTGAACACATTCGCATCAGTCCCGACGCTGGCGCCGACAGTCGCATTGCGCTCGACAACAATTCCATCGATCGGAGAGTTGAGTGAAAAAGTCGCGGCGAGATCGGTTTTCTTTGCGAGCGAGTCAATCGTCGCTTCGTTAATACCGAGTATCAGCAAATGCCGGCGCGCGGCGGTGAGCGCGGCCTTCGTCCCGTTCACCGAACTCTCGCCCGCGGCTTTCGCGACTTCCAGATCGTGTTCGGCAGACTGGAGATTCTTCCCGGCAGTGATCTTTTGCTCGTAGAGCAGCTTATTGCGATCGTAACTTTCCTGCGCGAGCTTCACTTCGGCAGCCGAAGATCGAACTGCATTCTCATAATCCGCGAGCGCTTTGAGATAGTCGGCCTCGGCTTGATCGATGTCGGCTGATTCGAGATCAGCCAGCTTCTGTCCTTTACGGACCCGCGTCCCCTGGCCCGCGTAGAGACGCACGATTCGTCCTTCATTGACTGGACCAATCACCGCCACATGATTTTCCGGAATGAGAATCTTCCCGGTCGCAGGAATTACTCCCGCGATCGATTGCGGCGACACGATCTCAGTCACGATCGCGTTGCTCGCTGCTGACGCAGGTGCCGGCGAACTTTTCGCCGTGGCGGAAGTCGCGGGCGGAGTTTTGTTGCATCCGATTTGCACTGCCGCGAGCAGCGTAAGCAAGAGAAATGTTTGCAGTGTCTTTCGAGTCATGTTGCTCCTTTCGCGTTCGAATCAGTGCAAGGGCGTTGCGGTCGCGAGTTCGAGATCGAGCAGCGACATCTGGTAATCAAAAAGCGTCTGGTAAAACGCCGTCAGCGTGTCGCGCCGTGTGCGAATCGCGTCGAGCAAATCAAGCGTCGAGCTTTCACCGGCCTGCAAAGCGATCTGCGTCTTGTTCTGAATGTCGTTGACTTTCGCAATCACGCCGGTTCGGTAAAGGTCGACGCGGTGTCTTTGCTTCTCGAAAGCAACGAGGGCCTTGTCAACGTCACTCATCACCTGATTCGTGAGGAACTGTTCCTGGGTTTGGGCCTTCCTCTTCTCGATGAGGGCTTTGGCTCGCTCGCCCTGGTTACGATCTGAGACAGGCAGCGCAATGCCGACGCCGAAGGTGTAGCTGCTGGTTCCCGACGGCACTTGCTCTACACCGCCGCCGAGCGTGAGATCAGGAATGCGCTGAGCGTCCTGCAACCGGATGTTCGCATCCGCAGCACGTTCGCTTAGCTTGGCTGCTTTCAAGTCGGGCCGCGCCGCTAATGCCAGGTCGAGCAGTTCATCGTGTGAAAACTGATGCGGTTCATAGTCAATCGATCCGCTGACGTCGATGTCCATCGCTCGGTAATCGCCGCCGAGCGCGAATCGCAGGTCGCGTAACGCGACTTCGTAATCTCGTTCCGCGTTTGCCAGATCGGTGTCGAACTTGAGTTTCTCGACTTCGACGCGGTCGAGATCGAGTCCCGAAATCTCGCCGGCGTTCACGAGTTCGGCAGTGTGCTTAACGATTTCAGCGAAGGTTGTTTCATTTTCGCGAGCGAGATTGAGCAGCGACTGATTCAAGACGACTGTGTAGAACTTGCGTTTCAGATCATTCGTCAGTTGCCAAACGACCATTTGAAACTGTCCGCGCGCGAGGTCGGAGTTTGCGTCAGCAGTTTCCATTCTCTTGCTGCGCTTGCCGCCCAGCTCGATGGTGCGCGAGATGCCGTAGTCGTAAGTTTGTTCTTTGATGAGTGGTCCTTTGAGATTTATCGGCAGGTCCGACAGCCCAACGCTGAGTTGCGGATTCGGACGCAGTCGCGCTGTTAGTTTCTCTGCGTCCGCCGTTTCGATATCGTAACGAGCCGCGACCAACTCGAGATTTTGTCGCATGAAGATCTCAACGGCCTCAGCCAGAGTGACTGATCGTTTCGACGTGACTGGCGTTTGTGTTTGTGGCTTCTCCTGCGCGTGAACTCCGGAGACGATTACTGAGGTTAAAGTCACTACAGAGAGAAACGTGCGCCACTGATGCATTCCCACACCTCACATTTATCTACTGAATAGTTTCAAATTGCGTGTGAAAGCCGACCCGCTGGTTAGACCGATGGCTGGCAAGGCAGGCTCACCCGAATTTGAGTCTTCGAAATCGGTAGTACGTCAGACCGTCAAACTGATGATCTGCTGTTCACTGACTTGATTTAAACAAGAGGTGGTCCACGACCCGATGGAGGTAAGGCTGAGGTCGAGAGATACGAAGGTGTTTCTTCAGAATGAAACGCGCTTTGCTGCGGTGTATGGGCGACGAGAATTACGTCGATCAGGCCACCGAACAGTTGTCGTTGAAATTGACAGAGCGAGCAATCGCTGTGATTGGAATGGCCCTGGTACGAAGATTGTGAATCACCGCCGTTGGAGACGGCCGTCAGCTGCGAAGGGCGCGACGAAGAAAAGCCGTGGCTATGCGCTGCCTCGACGATGGCGCCATAACCAATCGTCAGAAGCAACAGATACGCGAGCGCGGAGCGAGTACTCCAGCGCCGGACGGAGTTGAACAAGTTAGACCGGAGGTTCACTTTTGATCCGTGCCCTTTGCTACAGCACGATATCTTACAGGAAGGATGCTTGGCAAAGCGAAAAGGTCGCCTGAGCCGCTTCGCAGAAAGCTTCCACGCTC
>DATNDM010000316.1:0-6713 GCA_035553235.1 Pyrinomonadaceae bacterium
GCGATCTCGCGCACGGACGCGAAACTTCCATAAGCGTCGAGGAGGTTGAGCAGAGTTGTGTACGTCGCGCGAAACTGGCTGACGAGCGGATCGGGTGGCGTTTGGAGTAGCTGTGCGATGCGCTCCGGATCCTGATGTAGGCCGGGCGCGGCGATCACGAAGCCAACGTTGTCGCGTCCACGGCGTCCGGCGCGTCCGGTCATCTGCTGCATCTCGGAAGCGGAGAGCGAACGCCAGCCGCTGCCGGTACGCGCGTCCGCGCCAGTGAGCACAACGCTTCGCGCTGGAAAGTCGACGCCGGCCGCGACCGTCGTCGTGGCGAAGATCGCGTCGAGCAGTCCGGCGCTCATCAGTTTTTCGATGACGAGTTTCCACGAGGGAATGTGACCGGCGTGGTGCGACGCGACGCCACCGCGAATGATCGTGTCCCAATGACGATGACCGCGCACTTCCGGATGTTGTTCGACAAACGCGCGCATGAAATCGCGCCGCGCTTCACGACGGTTGTCGTTCGGATCACGGCGCGTGAGTGCAGCTTCAGACGCGGCCTGATCGCAGCGACGGCGTGTCGGCAAAAACACGATCGCCGGCAGCAAGTTGTAACCCTCGAGCGCCGCCAGCAACGTAGCCGACGGCATCTCAGGCATGCGCAGTTTCATTTCAGTTCTGACCCGCGTTCATCGGCGTTCATCCGCGGCCAAAGCCAGGATTTCGGGATTCAACCTCCCTGATTCATTCAGCAACGGCAACAACCGTTTATCCGGCAACAGCACCGCCGACCGCAAAGGCACCAGTCGCTTCGGTGGTCCAGTGATTACGCCGCATCGCACACCGCGAATTTCTTCCAGCCACAATGCAAACTCGTGCGCGTTTCCGATCGTCGCCGACAACAACAACAACCGAATACGCGGCGGCGTCAGGATAATCGCCTCTTCCCAAACGTGCCCGCGATCTTCATCCGCGAGGTAGTGCGCCTCGTCCAACACGACGAGATCCGCCGTGACTTCACTCCCACCACGCAACGAATCGAAAAGCTGATTGCGGTAAATCTCAGTTGTTCCGACAATCAGCGGCGCGTCGGAATTCTCTTTCCGGTCACCAGTGAGTGTGCCGACGTTCGCCGACCCAAATTCATCGATAAACTCGTGGTATTTCGAGTTTGTCAGGGCCTTCAGCGGCGACGTGTACCACGCACGCCGCCCGCTATTGAGAAGCCGCCGGATTTCCTCTCGCGCAATCCACGTTTTGCCGCTGCCAGTCGGCGCCGTCACGAGGACATCCTCATATTCCAGAGCCGCGAGGGCCTCAAGTTGAAACTCATCGGGTTTGAAGGGCGCGGCGCGAGGCGTCCCGATGCCTTCGAGCAGCCGCTTCGTCTCGCGCGAGGGTGAAACAATGCGTGTAGCTCGTTCGTTAGCCTCCTGGTTGCGTTTGCCGGCGGATTTTTCAGGGCCATGCCGGCCACGCGACCGTCGTTTGTCCCAGTGTTTGCGGGTATTTCGGCGCACGGAGTCATTCTAACTTTGTGACTGTGGCCTGCGAAGTGCTAACGCGAACCTTGGGAGTTACAATGGCGTCTAAGGTTGGGGATTTCGGATGGAGTTGTTCGAAAAATTTGAGGTAAATCGCGATCCGCGGTGGCAGGTATTAACAAAGCTCGTGGGCGCGTCGCTCGTCCTGCATCTCGTGATTGTGTGGATGGTGATTTACGTTCCCGTGTTTCGCGACACCTTGAACATCGCTGCACTGATTGCCAATACGAGGTTTGTTGAAAAAGACTACAACGCCACGCAAATTGGCGGAGATGTGCAACTGGTTCAGTTGACAGACAAGTTTCATTATCCCGAAGGCTACTTTGCCTTTGAACAACAACTCGCAACTGGACAAGTTCCCGGACAAGCCGCAGCCGGCGTAGATCCATTCGCGCCGAAAATAATCTCGCAGTGGAACAAGGAATCGAAGGTCGATCCGGAAGCCTCGCCGTCGCCGAGTCCGCAGGCGAGTGCTTCTCCAAGTGGAAGTCCTGCGGCTTCGGCATCGCCGTCAGCCGCTGCGATCGCTCAGGCGAGTCCGTCACCTTTGCCGCTGACTACCGAACAAGCGCAGGAGCAACTCGAGAAAACCGCCGCAGAGAACAATGTCACACTGCCCGACGAGAACGAGATCAACAAGAAGGTCTTGAAAGATTTCGCCGCCTACGCGAACAAACTGAAGGACGACGGCAAACTCGATTTCGACAAGCCTTTCGAGATCGAGATCGTAGCCAAGCTGGACGACAAGGGTAGGCTGAAGGATCCGAAGTTCATGAAGAGGGCCGGCGATGAACATTTAGTCGACCTGTTCGGCAAACTCGTCGCGGCGCTGAACGACAGTGGATTTCTGAGTTACCTGCAACCAATCAGCAAAGACAATCCCGACGCGACCGTGAGGATCATCGTCAAGCAGGGCGAGAAGGAAGTGCTGGCTTCAGTGACCTCGGAAGCGTCGTCGCCGGAACGCGCGGAGTCGCTCGCGAAAGCGCTGAACAACTTGTTGTATTTCGGCGCGGGCTCGCGTGCGGGCCACGATGAGGAAGTGTTGATGAAAAATACGAATGCGACGCCTGACGGGAAGCGAGTGGTGGTTAACTTCTCGATGCCGCGGCAGAGCGTTGTGGATATGATCAAGAAGAATTTAGAACCGGGAGAATAATTTGGCGCTTTGCGCCTTTGTTCCGTACACTAACAAAGCCATGAGTTTCGATAAGTTCCTTACTAAAGTTTTTGGTAGCAGCAACCAGCGCTTCTTGAAATCGATTCAGCCGCTGGTCGATAAAATCAACTCACTCGAGCCGTCAGTGAAGGCGCTTTCTGACGACGAACTGCGCGCGCGCACCGCCGCCTTCAAAGAGCGTTTACAACGTGAAGTCGCCGACATAACGGACAAAGAAGAACGAAAGCGACGCGAACGCGCGGCGCTCGATGAGATCTTGCCTGAGGCTTTCGCGATCGTCAGGGAAGCTAGCGTGCGCACGACCGGCATGCGTCACTTCGACGTGCAGATGATTGGCGGCATCGTGCTGCATCAGGGCAAGATCGCCGAGATGCGCACAGGCGAAGGCAAAACGCTCGTTGCCACACTGCCTGCTTACTTGAATGCGCTTACGGGCCGCGGCGGTGTTCACGTAGTTACAGTCAACGATTATCTCGCTTCTCGCGACGCCGAGTGGATGGGCCAGATCCATCGCTTCCTCGGTCTCGAAGTCGGTTGTATTCAGAACGACATGGACGACTTTGAGCGCCAGGCTGCCTACGCCGCCGATATCACGTACGGCACGAATAATGAGTTCGGCTTCGATTACCTGCGCGACAACATGAAGTTTGATCTCACGACGTGTGTGCAGCGCGGTCATTACTTCGCGATCGTCGACGAGGTCGACTCGATCCTGATCGACGAAGCGCGAACGCCGCTGATCATCTCGGGACCATCCGACGAAGCGACTGACAAGTACAAGAACGCCGACGCGATCATTCCGCACCTGAAAAAAGGCGAGGACATCGACGGCAAGAAGACTGGCGATTACGTCGTCGATGAAAAAGCGCACACGGCAGTGCTGACGGAAGAGGGCGTTGATAAAGCTGAGCGTTTGCTGGGTGTCGGCAATCTGTATGATCCGTCGAACATGGAACTGCTGCACTGCGTCGAACAGGCGTTGAAAGCACACACGCTTTACAAGTTGGACCACCAGTACGTGGTCCAGGATGGCGAAGTGATCATCGTCGACGACTTCACTGGTCGTTTGATGAAGGGTCGGCGCTGGTCTGACGGTTTGCACCAGGCGGTCGAAGCGAAAGAAGGCGTCGAGATCGAGAAAGAGAACCAGACGCTCGCGACGATCACGCTGCAAAACTATTTCAGGCTTTACGAAAAACTGTCAGGTATGACTGGTACCGCCGAAACGGAAGCTGCCGAATTTGCCTCGACGTACAAGCTCGACGTGATCGTTATCCCAACGCACATGCCGATGGTACGCGTCGACGCTTCAGACGTGATCTATCGCACGCTGCCTGAGAAATGGGATGCAGTGATCGAAGAGATCAAGGAGTGTTACGACAAAGGTCAACCGACGCTAGTCGGTACGGTGTCGGTGGAAAACTCGGAATTGATCTCGCGTCGTTTGGTGAAAGAGAAAGTTCCGCACAACGTGCTGAACGCGAAGTATCACGAGCGTGAGGCTGAGATCGTCGCGCAGGCAGGACGCAAAGGCTCGGTGACGATCGCGACCAACATGGCTGGCCGCGGTACCGACATTTTGCTGGGCGGCAATCCTGATTTCATGGCGCGCGAGTTTTTGAAGAAGGACGAGATCGATCCTGACGAGGCGAATGACGAACAGTGGAAGGTCGCGTTCGCGCAGGCGAAGCAGATTGTCGAGGAGGAGCACAACGAAGTCGTAGGCCTCGGTGGTTTGCATATCATCGGCACCGAGCGTCACGAGTCACGCCGCATCGACAACCAGCTTCGCGGTCGTGCGGGACGCCAGGGTGATCCGGGATCGTCGCGATTTTTCCTGTCGCTTGAAGACGATCTGATGCGCATCTTCGCCGGCGATAAGGTGAAGGCGCTGATGCAGCGTCTCGGCATGGAGAAGGGCGTCGCGATCGAGTCGAAGATGGTTTCGAAGCGAATCGCGGCGGCGCAGAAGTCAGTTGAAGGCCGCAACTTCGAGGCTCGCAAACACCTGCTTGAATACGACGACGTGATGAACAAGCAGCGCGAGACGATCTATGGTCTGCGTCGTCAATTGATGGAAGAGCCGGACCAGCGTGAGTATTTGCTCGGTGATCCGCCGTCGTCTGGTGTTGCTTACGATTTGTTGTCAGACATCACGCGGCAGTATCTGAACCCGGATGTTTCGCCCGACGATTGGGACGTCGAGAACTACAAGATCCAGATCAAGACCATTTACGATTTGGATACCGAGGCCGAGGACATCAACATTTCCAGAATGACGTCGCCGGAAGTCGTCGACGCGATCTGGGAACGGCTGAAGGTCAAGTACGAAACGAAGGAACAACAGATTGGTCCGGAAGCGATGCGCACTTACGAGCGCATCATCATGTTGAACATCATCGACGCGCAGTGGAAGGACCACTTGCTGTCCTTGGACCACTTGAAACAGGGCATCGGGCTCGTCGGCTACGGTCAAAAAGATCCGCTCGTCGAGTACAAGAAGCAGAGTTTCGATCTGTTCCAGGAGATGCTCGATCGCATCGATACTACGACGATCAGGTCGTTGTTCAATTTGCAGGTCGTAACTGAACAGGCGCCTGAGACTTTGCAGCAGCGGCGCGCGGCGCGACGACCCGCATCACTGAGGTTCACAGGGCCAAATCAGGGCGCGGCTCCGGCCGGCGAGGAAGATGGCAAGGTGAAAACAGTGGTCCGAGACCAACCGAAAGTCGGACGCAACGAGCCTTGCCCGTGCGGTTCGGGCAAGAAGTACAAAAAGTGCCACGGCATTAACGCTTAACGGCTTCGTCGTCCACAGATTACGCAGGACGATTCACCTGCGTAATCTGTGGATAAAAAACGCTTCCTTTCTTGTCCGCCGACATCACATCTACAAATCCGGTCGTTCAAGCCATCATCAGCGGCAAGGCTCCGCAGCCGGCGCGTTTGGCTGCGGCTCGCGGGCTCTTGCCGCTACCGCAAAACGATCTGCTGGAAGTTCTCGTTGCCCTCACTACCAGTGATGACGCACAGATCGCCGCGGCTGCGACTGAAACGTTGAGCGCCGAAACTGCCGAAGATCTTTTAAGCGCTGCATCGGATGATGAGACTGCGCCGAACGTGCTTGCGTATCTCGCCACTCGCTCCGATGGCACGCCGCAACTGTACGAAGCAACGATCCTGAACACGCGCACTCCCGATCACGCGCTCGCGAAACTCGCTGCTACAACGACGCACGCTTCACTGCTCGAGCTCATCACGGTCAATCAACAGCGCCTCGTTCGTTCGCCCGAGATCATCGATGCGATTCTCAGTAATCCGGCCTGTGGTGGCGAGGCCGAAAGGCGGGCCCGCGAAACCCGCAAAGAGTTTTTCGAGAAAGAGCGTGGCGCACGACAGATCGCCGACGAGTTAAGAGCGCGCGGTCAGACCGCGGCGGCGGAGTTTTTCGAAACAGCCGAATTAACAACCGTCGGGGGCGAACTCAGCGTTGAAGACGCCTGGTTGATCGCGCAGCACATCGAGGTCGCAGACGGCGATCTCGACGATTCATGGCTACCCGCCGAACGCTATGAAGAACTCATTTCCGAGTCTCCCGCGGAAGTTGCGGCAAACGTGCAGCGAGTTGTTGAAAGCGAGCGACTCGAAAGAGGCGAGGTCAGCCAGGAGCGCGTGTCACTGATCCGCCGCATCATGTTTATGAACACAAAGGATCGGATAAAGCTGGCGATGAAAGGCGATCGCGAAGCGCGTGGCATCCTGATCCGCGATTCAAACAAGGTGGTCTGTTCGGCGGTTGTTAAGAACCCACGCATTACCGAGCAGGAGATCGAGAATATCGCGGCGATGAGGACCGTAGCAGATGAGGTGCTTCGGATCATCGCGCTGAACCGCAGTTGGGTGCGTTCGTACTTGATTATTCACAATCTTGCCAGGAATCCCCGCACGCCTATTCCGACGGCGATGAACATCCTGCCCCGCATTCGCACGAAGGACTTGCA